>NZ_JAXXBR010000069.1:0-12778 GCF_037242085.1 Alitiscatomonas sp.
AGCCCTTACCCAGTGGCTCAGTACAAAGCTGATGCAGGGCCAGCAGCCTAAGCCGGATCCGGATAACCCGACAGCCCAGTCCATGCAGATGATGATGGTCACCATGCCTTTGTTCTCTGCCTTTATCTGTATCACCATGCCGGCCGGTCTTGGTATTTACTGGATCGCCACCAGTGTTGTGCAGATCATCCAGCAGCTTCTTGTAAATTCTTATATGGATAAGATCGACATCGACGAGATGGTGAAGAAGAATCTGGAAAAGGTGAATAAGAAACGTGCCAAGCAGGGACTTCCTCCGGCAAAGATCACCCAGAATGCTACCGCTTCCTTAAAATCCATTAAGGAAGAGGAGGAAAGGGAAAAGGCTGCGGAGGAGATCCGCCGGGAAAAGACTGCAAAGCAGATCGAGGAATCCAAGCGTTTTTACAATGAGACTGCGAAGCCGGGCAGCCTTGCAGCCAAGGCGGCCATGGTCCAGAAGTATAACGAAGCACATGAAAAGCGTGGAAAGAACAAATAGGGGGATTCTGTTATGGAAATGATTACAGTAACGGCAAAGACTGTGGAAGATGCCATCACCCAGGCATCGGTGCAGCTGGGCGTCAGCAGCGACAGACTTCAGTATGAGGTGGTTGAAAAGGGAAGCGCAGGTGTGCTGGGCGGACTTTTCGGCTCCCGGCCGGCGATCATCCGTGCGAAAAAAATAGAAACCGTCGATGATAAAGCAGTCGAGTTCTTAAATTCCGTTTTTGACGCCATGGGCATTTCCGTTGATGTGGAGACGAAGCTCAATGAGGAGGAAAAGGAGCTGGAGGTAAATCTTACCGGCGGCGAAATGGGGATCCTCATTGGAAAGCGGGGACAGACCCTGGATTCCTTACAGTACCTGGTAAGTCTTGTGGTCAATAAAAAGACCGACGAGTATTTACGGGTAAAGCTGGATACGGAAAATTACCGGGCCAGAAGGAAGGAGACCCTGGAGACCCTGGCGAAGAATATTGCCTATAAGGTAAAAAGAACGAAGCGTTCTGTCGCTCTGGAGCCCATGAATCCTTATGAGAGACGGATCATCCATTCCGCCTTACAGAACGATAAATATGTGTTCACAAGAAGCGAGGGCGAAGAGCCGTTCCGCCATGTGGTGATCTCCTTAAAAAGGGAAGAGCGCAGGGAAAGACGGCCCAGACCGGACCGCAGCAGAAATCCGGAAGAGTAAAAGCATATAAGAAAATCAGAAGGGGTTGCCTGGGGCAGCCCCTTTGTGCTATTATAAAGGACGATAATTGAGGAAAAATGCCCTGGAACAGGAGAAGAGTATGATTCATACGGATACCATTGCGGCCATTGCCACAGCCATGGGAAATTCCGGCATCGGCATTGTGCGGATCAGCGGCCAGGAGGCCGTGGCGGTTGCCGACCGGATCTTTAAGGAAAAAGGAAAACAGGAGACGCTGGAGGGATCTCCCAGCCATACGATCCATTACGGATATATTTATGACGGGGACCAGGTGGTGGACGAGGTCCTGGTGATGCTGATGCGGGGGCCAAGGAGCTTTACAGCAGAGGATACGGTGGAGATCGACTGCCATGGAGGCATGCTGGTGACACGGCGGATCCTGGAAACTGTATTAAAGGCAGGCGCCAGGCTGGCAGAACCCGGTGAATTTACAAAACGGGCGTTTTTAAATGGAAGGATCGACCTGTCCCAGGCGGAAGCCGTCATCGACGTGATCAACGCGAAAAATGAGTATGCGCTGAAATCCTCGGTGGGCCAGCTCCGGGGGAGCGTTTCAAAAAAGATCAGGGAATTACGGGAAAAGATCCTGTATGAGATCGCCTTTATTGAATCAGCTCTGGATGATCCGGAGCATATTTCTCTGGATGGCTATGGGGAAAGACTGCTCATCGGAGTCCAGAAAATGGAGCCGGAGCTGTCCAGGCTGATCCGGTCATCAGCCAATGGACGCGTGGTATCGGAAGGGATCCGGACCGTGATCCTGGGAAAGCCCAACGCGGGAAAATCTTCTCTGATGAACGTTTTAGTAGGAGAGGACCGGGCCATTGTGACGGATATAGCCGGGACAACCCGGGATATCCTGGAGGAGCATATTTATCTCCAGGGGATCAGCCTCAACGTGGTGGACACGGCCGGGATCCGTTCCACCAGCGACGTGGTGGAAAAAATTGGCGTGGAGCGGGCCATGGAGGCAGCCAGGGACGCGGATCTTATTATTTATGTGGTGGACGGATCCAGGGAACTGGATGAAAACGACCTTCAGATCATGGAGCTGATCCGGGAGCGGAAGGCTGTGGTCCTTTTAAATAAGAGCGATCTGGAGCCGGTGGTATCTCTGGAGGAGATCGCAGAAAAATCGGGACACCGGGTGATCTCCATTTCAGCCAAGGAGGAGACGGGGATCGACCAGTTGGAGGAGGAGATCAAGTCCCTGTTTTACGAGGGGGAGATCGACTTCAACGATCAGATCCTGATCACCAATGTGCGCCATGCGGAGGCCCTGCGGGAAGCCTATGACAGCATCCGCATGGTGGAAAACAGCATCGAAAGCGGAATGCCCGAGGACTTCTTTTCCATCGATCTGATGAATGCCTACGAAAAGCTGGGGCTCATTGTGGGAGAAGCGGTGGAGGACGATCTGGTCAACGAGATCTTCAGCAAGTTCTGTATGGGAAAATAGAGAGTTAGAAAAGAGGAAGTCTATGCCTTTTTTAGAGGAAAGCTATGACATTGCCGTCGTAGGAGCCGGACATGCCGGATGTGAGGCGGCGCTGGCGGCAGCCAGACTGGGATTTGAGACCATTATGTTCACGGTCAGCGTGGACAGTATCGCTCTCATGCCCTGCAACCCCAACATCGGCGGCAGCTCCAAGGGCCATCTGGTGAGGGAGCTGGACGCTCTGGGCGGCGAGATGGGAAAAAATATCGATAAGACATTTATCCAGTCAAAAATGTTAAATGAATCCAAGGGGCCGGCGGTCCATTCTCTGCGGGCCCAGGCCGATAAACAGGATTATACCAGTGAGATGCGGCGTGTTCTGGAGAATACGGACCATCTGACCATCCGGCAGGCGGAAATATCGGAAATTTTAACTGAACCGGCAGAAGAGGGCGGAGAGAAAAAGCGGATCACAGGGGTGAAGGCCCTGTCGGGCGCTGTGTACCACTGCCGGGCTGTGGTGCTGGCCACCGGTGTGTATCTGGGAGCCAGATGTGTGTACGGGGACGTGAGCAATCCTACCGGGCCCAACGGCCTTCAGGCGGCCAACCATCTGACGGATTCTCTGAAGGAGCATGGGATCGAGATGTACCGGTTTAAGACGGGGACTCCGGCCCGGGCTGACCGCCGTTCCATCGACTTTTCAAAGATGGAGGAGCAGTTTGGAGATAAACGGGTCGTTCCGTTTTCCTTCTCCACGGATCCGGAGACGGTGCAGAGAGAGCAGGTCTCCTGCTGGCTTACGTATACCAACGAAAAGACCCATGAGATCATCCGGGAAAATCTGGACCGTTCCCCACTGTTTTCCGGGGCCATCGAGGGGACTGGCCCCAGGTACTGTCCGTCCATTGAGGATAAGGTGGTAAAATTCCCCGATAAGGAGCGCCATCAGGTCTTTGTGGAGCCGGAGGGACTGTACACCAATGAAATGTATCTGGGCGGCATGTCCAGTTCCCTGCCCGAGGACGTCCAGTACGCCATGTACCGGACGGTGCCGGGGCTGGAGAACGTGAAGATCGTAAGGAACGCCTACGCCATTGAATACGACTGTATCAATCCCAGACAGTTAGACGCATCCCTGGAATTTAAGGCCATCAGCGGCCTGTTTTCCGGCGGCCAGTTCAACGGCAGCTCCGGCTATGAGGAGGCGGCTGTCCAGGGCTTTATGGCCGGTGTCAACGCCGCCAGGAAGCTGCAGGGAAAGGAGCCTGTGATCTTAGACCGCTCCCAGGCGTATATCGGCGTGCTGATCGACGATCTGGTGACCAAAGAAAACCATGAGCCGTACCGGATGATGACCTCCAGGGCCGAATACCGGCTGCTCCTGCGTCAGGACAACGCGGACCTGCGGCTGAGGAAGATCGGTCATGAGATCGGACTTGTGAGCGAGGAGCAGTATCAGTACGTTCTCTGGAAGGAAGAGGCTATACAGAAGGAAATGGAGCGTCTGGAAAAGAGGACTGTGGGAGCCGGAGAGCAGGTACAGGACTTTTTAACACGGCACAACAGTACATTGCTAAAATCCGGCACGACCCTTGCAGAGCTGATCCGGCGGCCGGAGCTGGGATACGAGGCATTAAAGGAGCTGGATCCGGAGCGGCCCAGTCTCCCCTGGGATGTCTGCGAACAGGTTGACATAAATCTTAAATACGCGGGATACATCCGGCGTCAGATGCAGCAGGTGACACAGTTTAAGAAGCTGGAGAGCCGTAAGCTGCCGGTGGATTTTGATTACTCCACTGTGAAAAGCCTCCGGAATGAGGCTGTGCAGAAGCTGAACCTTTATCAGCCTTTGAACATCGGCCAGGCGTCCCGGATCTCCGGCGTGTCTCCGGCAGATATCTCGGTCCTCATGGTGTATTTAGAGCAGGCAGGAAGGAGATAGGATGGAAGAGTTTACAAGACTTCTGGATGCTGGCTGTGGAGAACTGGGAATCGTTCTCACAGAGAAGCAGAAGGAGCAGTTTTTTAAATATTTTCAGCTTTTAACGGAATGGAACCAGGTGATGAATCTGACGGCCATTACAGAAATGCCGGAGGTGGTCACAAAGCATTTTGTGGATAGTCTCCTGGTGGTAAATGTGTTCGATGGGATCCGTACAGAGGCGCATTCCTGTATCGACGTGGGGACCGGAGCCGGATTTCCCGGAATCCCCTTAAAGATCGCATTTCCACAGCTTCAGATCACGCTTCTGGATTCTCTGAACAAACGGGTGGGCTTTTTAAATACCGTGATCCAGGAGCTGGGACTGACGGGGATCACGGCGGTCCATGGAAGGGCAGAGGACTTTGGACGGAACAAAGAGTATAGGGAACAGTTTGATCTTTGTGTATCCAGAGCAGTTGCGAATCTCTCCACCTTGTCGGAATATTGTCTTCCCTTTGTGAAGGCAGGAGGAGAATTCCTTCCTTATAAATCCGGAAAGGTGGAAGAGGAGGCCAGAGAGGCTGAGAGCGCTGTAAAGAAGCTGGGAGGCTCTATGAGAGAGACGAAGACCCTTGTACTTCCCGGGACAGACGTGGATCGGACCTTTGTGCCTATTGATAAAATAAATGTGACTCCGAAAAAATATCCCCGCAAGGCGGGGATGCCTGGAAAGGAGCCGCTGAAATAAAAAAACCGCCAGAGACGGACCTGGAACATGAGATGTTCCGATCCTTTCTGGCGGCTTTTTCTGTGTGTCAGAATACGCGTTTGCGAGCTGCGGCAGCGGCTTTCGGAAATCAGTCATGTTCCCGGAAATTGGCCGCAGTTTCCGGGAATTATTTTTTAGAAGACCGTTTATACGTTTATAAGCGGGCGGTCCTAATGAAAGAACATATTGACGAGTTTATAAACTTCCTGGGGCTTTTCCAGATGGGGCAGATGTTTGGTCTCAGGAATTTTGGATGCTTCGATGGCCGGATTGCAAAGTGTATATTCCTGGATGATCTGGTCGATGTCAAGTTCCTCTCCGCCGCCAAGAATGTAAATACTGTTGTCGATCTTCTCCAGGGCCGGACTGATCCGGCATTTGGTATAATTGCAGATCACGCTGGAATAAACGGACTTGGGTGAGTCTCCCAGGTGGGCGGATTCCATATATTTATCCACATAAAATGGCGTCACATCAAAGGAATTATAGAAATAGCAGGAGGAAAATGCCTCTTCCATGTGCTTTCTGGCCGACGCAATGTGGTACAGAAGAGTACCCGCAATGGGAAGATCAATGAGGAATTTATAAAGCTTTGCCGATCTTCCCGGGATCTGCGAGCAGGAGGTAAAGCTTTCCGGATTAATGAACATCAGTTGTTCAAATAAGTCCGGATTATAGCTGCAGGCCATGGTCACCAGGGAAGAGGAACTTCCGGTGGCGATCACATTGGTACGGCGTCCGATCTCAGATTTAATAAAGTCATTTAAAAGCTGTACATAAAGAAAGTTTGTATAGGTCAGATTGGGTTTTTCTGATCTTCCGCAGCCCAGAAGGTCGATGGTGTAGATCGTATAATTATCCTTTAAGAATGGGATCAGGTTGTCCCACTCACAGCCGCTGGATGCATGGGTCAGATCATGGATCAGAAGAAGGGGTTTTCCGGTACCAGTTTTTGTATAATAAATATCACCGAGACGCCATTTATAGATGGAGGGCTCCGGGTGGCTCAGCAGCTTCTTGGATGTGGCAGATACCTTAATGTATTTATTGACCAGAGCGGTACCAGTGGCAGCTCCCACAGCCAGAAGAACTGCTGTGATGATCTTATTTTTAGATTTCATAGTATTGAACCTCCTGAATCGAAAGTCTGTGGATCCTTTTTCTTATTATAATATAGGCAGCAGGGCATGACAATAGGATTGTGAAAAAACATGGCTATGGAAAATACTGGATCGTGTTTCATGTTTCACGTGGAACATTGGGTCATGTTTTTACATTTGTGTTTCACGTGAAACATTGGATGGGTTTCGGATGGTGGGGGGGGGAGAGACGGATATAAAAAATAGTATTAGAATTTGTGCCGTCAAAAAGTATTGACCTGTGAAATTCCTTGCAAATACTGAATTTTTAAGGGAGTCAGGTGCGGAAAATTGCTATTATTTTTGATTCTTTGGTCTCAAAATGGTGCTCGGATCTCCCATAGAGATATAAAACGATACGGGCAGATATAAGAAAAGCCATACTATTTGAGGGCGAAAGCACTCGTCGATCTCGTTCGGTTGTTACTTAGAGAGCAGGAATAAAATCAAAAATCATATATGTGATATAATGTGTGTGTTGAGCAAGATTGAGAATCTAAAGTGTGTAAAGGAGAAAGTCATGGAGTTTAGAAAAGTATTTGATACAATTCCAGAACAATTTGATAAGTATAGGCCCCGATATAGTGAGAAGTTGTTTGCGGAGCTGGTTTCCTATGCCGATATCAAACCAGGCAAAAAAATATTGGAACTTGGTCCAGGAACAGGTCAGGCTACAGAACCAATTTTAAATACTGGATGCGATTATTACGCGATTGAACTTGGCGGGAATTTGGCTGATATGATGAAAAGAAAATACGGAAAGTTTGCAAACTTTGATATTGTTAACGCTGACTTTATCATACACGATTTTGGAGATCAGAGATTTGATATGATTTATTCTGCAGCAACCATACAATGGATTCCAGAGGATATAGCCTTTCAGAAAACGTTCGATTTGTTAAATCCTGGAGGGGTACTTGCAATGCTTTTGACGAAAGCGGACTATAAAACGCCGAATGAAGAGCTTTACAATAAAATCCAGCAAGTTTATTCAGCTTATTTTAAGCCTAATATAGAATATAAACAGGGTTCGTTTGTTTATTCAAACGCTGTAAATTACGGATATGTAGATTTTGAAAAACGTGAATATCATGGCAAGCGAGAATTTACAACAGATGAATACATTGCCTTTTGCGGAACGCATTGCGACCATATTGTACTTTCTGAACCGTATAAGAGCAAGTTTTATGATGGTCTTAAATGTGCAGTAAACGAAGCTGGAGGAAAGGTTATATTTTTTGACACGTATGTGATGTATTTGGCGAAAAAGCCGATTTAATGATATTAAGAAGTATAAAAAACGGCTTAAATTTGCTTAAGGGCTTGTGATCAATTCCGATAAGCAATAATTTTTCCTTCTGCAAAAGACAAGAATGGCAGTTTTTGTGGAAATGGATAACCTAGACAGACAGCAGCTTGCTTTGAAATATTCGCATTTAAAGGGTATTTTTGAGGGAAAAGACGGAGGAGAATATAACAGCGAAATATATAACAGAGAAGTATATAACAGAGAAGTATATAACAGGTAGTGTTTCACGTGGAACATCGGATAATAGATATATAGGAGAAGTGAGAATGGAAAGCAGAGCGTTTCACGTGAAACATTCTTGTGGTCAAACAATGAAAGTGGAAAATGAGGTTATCAGGAGATACGATTATTGGAAGATCAGAGTGATGTGAAAATATGGAACTGTGGATATGAATTAAGGTTTGAATTATGGGAAACAGAGGGAAACTTTAAGAACAAAAATTTTGGGAGGTTGTCACAAAGAAGATAGTCCCCGAAATATACAAATATTGGAGTCCAGACGCAGGGGAGGGGAATTGTGTAAAGCCAAAAAGAGAAGCATGGGTGAGGAAAACAGAGATCAGAAACTTAAATTGAGGTAAAAATTTAGATAGAAGAATAAGGAAGAATTTCATGGAAACAATTTTTATATTGGGGATAGTGGGATTTTGTTCTTTCTGACGCCGGCTTATTCCGCATAATGTGCTCACGAGATTTTCAAAAGTTTTCACAAATACGTTCCATGCTCACTATAAAAACGCTATTTTTCAGTGAGAAGAGGATTTTTTGTATACATGATTTTGGATAAGCATAAGATTAAGGAGCATTTTTGAGGTTGCCCTGTACAGATTTCCGATCTTTTCTCCGGAAATCAGCTTTTTATGCCATAGGAAAGTGCGTCCTATGACATAAAAAATGATCCGCGGGGATCGCCATGCGGCGGAAGGAAATTATGCCGCAGAAGCGGCCCGCCGCAGGCGGAGAAGCCCGCAATCGGGCTTCTTTCTTGTGCAGCCTGGAAGACAGAAGAAAATACAAGAAAAAACATCATTGTAGAAAATGTAGGATGTTCCACGTGAAACATCCACATTTTTCTCTTATGAAACCATAGGAAAATGAAATGAAATGTGTTATACTTAAGTCCATGTAACAGTTCAGTGGATGAAATGAGTGTGAACTGGATAAAAAGCAGAATGCGTTTTTGGTCTGTGGAAAGGATACTTGAGATATATGGGACGTATTATAGCGATCACAAATCAGAAGGGCGGAGTTGGAAAAACGACTACGGCGATCAATCTTTCGGCCTGCCTTGCAGAAGCGGGGCAGAGGGTGCTGACTGTGGATTTCGATCCTCAGGGCAATGCCACCAGTGGGTTGGGACTGGAAAAAGGAAATATTGATAATACGGTGTATGAACTGCTTATGGGAGAGTGCCAGGTGGGGGACTGTATCATGCCCAGCGTGCAGGAGCGCCTGGATGTGATGCCATCTGATGTGGATCTTTCGGGAGCAGAGATCGAGCTTCTGGATATGAAGGATAAGGAGAATATCCTGAAGGAAAATCTGAATCTGGTAAAAGATAACTATGATTTTATCATCATTGATTGCCCGCCTTCTTTAAGCCTGCTGACGATCAATGCTCTGACGGCTGCCAATACGGCGCTGATCCCGATCCAGTGTGAATATTACGCCCTGGAGGGCCTGAACCAGGTTTTAAAGACTGTGAATCTGGTACAGAAAAAACTGAATCCGGAGCTGGAAGTGGAAGGCGTGGTCTTCACCATGTATGATTCCAGAACCAATCTTTCACTGGAAGTAGTGGAAAATGTAAAAGAACATCTGAATGAGAATATTTATAAAACGATCATTCCAAGAAACGTCCGTCTGGCGGAGGCCCCCAGTTATGGCATGCCCATCAATATGTATGACAGCCGGTCCACTGGTGCAGAAAATTACAGGCTTCTGGCCGCGGAAGTCATAAGCAGAGGAGAAGAGGTATAATGGCGAAAAGGGGATTGGGAAAAGGCCTGGGAGCCCTGTTTGGTGAAGAAGTCACGTTGGAAGAAAATACAGCTGTAAAGGAAGAAAAGCCTTCGGCTGCGGAGAAAAAAGAAAAGGGAAAAACATCCTCTGGCACCGGAAACGGGAAAAAAGCAGAAAAGATCATTGTTGAAAAGATCGTAGAAAAGCCAGTGGAGCAGAAATTAAAGGTATCATTGATCGAACCCAATGGGACACAGCCCCGTAAAAATTTTGATGAGGCTGCGCTTCAGGAGCTGGCAGATTCCATTAAGACGTATGGAGTGCTTCAGCCGCTGATCGTCCAGAAAAAGGACAGTCATTATGAGATCATAGCCGGGGAGCGCCGGTGGAGAGCGGCCAAGCTGGCCGGACTTACCGAGGTCCCTGTGATGATCCGTGAATATGATAAGCAGAAGACCATGGAGATCGCACTGATCGAAAATGTACAGCGCGCTGATCTGAACCCTATCGAGGAAGCGCAGGCGTATCAGCGGCTGATCCAGGAATTCCATCTGACTCAGGAGGAGATCGCGGCCCGCGTTTCAAAAAACAGAGCCACGGTTACCAACAGTATGCGTCTTCTGAAGCTGGATGACAGGGTACAGCAGCTTCTGATCGATGAAAAAATCTCCAGCGGCCACGCCCGTGCCCTTCTGGGACTGGAAAATGGGGAACGCCAGTTCCAGACTGCCCAGAAAATCGTAGAGGAAAGATTAAGCGTCCGCGACGTGGAGAAACTGGTGAAACTCTTAAACCGCCCGGAGAAGCCAAAGAAAGAAGCGGAAACGGGGCCGGACATCAATCTGATCTACCGGCAGATCGAGGACAAGCTGAAGTCCATTATGGGCACTAAGGTTCTTATCAACAGGAAGGATAAAAATAAGGGCAGGATCGAGATCGAGTATTACTCCCAGGAGGAACTGGAACGGTTGATCGAGATGATGGAGTCCATAGCCAGGCAATAAAAATTAAATTCTGTAAATAAGGAAGGACAGAAGACAGAAAATATATGGAAAATAGTCTATTGTATCATCTTCCCATCGATCCGATGCTTCTGATCGTGGGATTTTCCGTACTATCGGTGGTTTTACTGATCGCCGTGATCGTCTGTATTGTTAAAATGAATAAGCTGTACCGGCGTTATGATCTTTTCATGCGTGGAAAGGATGCAGAAACGCTGGAGGATACGCTGGAGGATATCCTGGAGGAATTAAAGGAGAGCCAGTCCAGGGACCGGGCCAGCAAGGACGCTATGAAACGGCTGTCCAAGCAGGTAAAGGATTCATTCCAGAAATTTGGATTTGTCAAATATAATGCCTTTAAGGGAATGGGCGGGAATCTCAGCTTTGTCATCGCCATGCTGGACGGAAATAACACCGGCTTTGTCCTGGATGTGGTACACAGCCGGGAGGGCTGCTACATCTATCTGAAAGAGGTGGAGGAAGGGGCCACAGAGGTACTTCTGGGAAGTGAAGAGCAGGAGGCCCTGGAGCAGGCTCTGGGTTACGTGAAACGTCCGTCTATCTCAGATGGGGACGGAAAAAGAGGACGGAGAGAAAAGACAGAAGACGTGTATTCCGGCTCTGGAGAACAGTCCATTGAGATTTCCGGAAGTGAGAGAAATAAGAGCGAGCGGATGAAGAAACTGAGGAGACAGCAGCGGGAGGCCATCGGGGCGGATATGGACGAGATCATGGACATGGAAGACATGGATGGCGTGGAGCCCGAAAGGAATGAAGGGGAATATTAATCTATATGCATAAATTCTTGCGTGCGGCTGGCTTCAGCATGTACCAGAAGAAAAAGGATATTGAAAAGCTTCTGGATCTGCTGGAGACACAGCCATCAGTGACAAAATGTGTTCAGATCGATGAGGAGACCAACGTTTGCGAGATGCGGACGGAGATCGCCCCCGGCATCGGGCTTTCCATTGTAGGTGAGCTGAACGAGGAAGGAGACTTTGAAAGGGAGTTTTACTTTCCCTATGTGGAATGTGCCCAGGAAAGTTCCACAGCAGAATGTTCGGTCCAGAGACATGTGGAAAAGGAAACGTATGCCGGTATGGTGGACGAATCCTGTGTGGGGATCTCACTGATCTTCTACGTACAGAACTTCCTGGATTACAGGGAGAAGGTACTGAAAAAGGGAGAGGCCTTTAAGATCCGCTCCATCAGCCTGGCTGGATTTTCCACTGGCGGGAAGATCCTTCTTCCCATCAAAAAGACCCAGAAGCAGATCCAGATGGCAAAGGTGGCGGCTAAAAACAGGAATAATCTGATTGAGGCGGCGAAAAATGGCGACGAGGACGCCATGGAAACGCTGACCATTGAGGATATCGACCTGTATTCTAAGATCTCCCGCCGTGCCATGAAGGAGGACCTGTATTCCATCATTGATTCCTGCTTTATGCCATGCGGGATTGAATGCGATCAGTACTCTGTCATTGGAGAAATTAAAGAAATCCGGAAAATTAAGAATAAATATACAAATGAAGAAATATACTGGCTGAATCTGGAGTGCAGCGACCTGAATTTTGTTATCTGCATCAACGGCAAGGATCTTCTGGGAGAGCCGGCCGTGGGACGGAGGTTCAAGGGACAGATCTGGATGCAGGGGATTCTTAATTTCCAGGAACTTGGGCGTACAGGGAACTAGATAGAGGTTATGCCCAGAGTTGGGAAGGATTGGAGTTTAGGAGGAGCTGGAAGGTTTGGATCTTTTGGCTTTGAGTTGTTTGAGTTTTGATTTCGATTTTTGGATGATTTTTGCTGGCGTTTTGCTTGACATTCCTTGATGGGTTTGATAAAATAATATGAAGAGTGTTGAGTTGAATGGATGATTTGGACAGGAAAACTCATTGCTCATCTGAATATTGTCTCCGTAGCTCAGTAGGATAGAGCGTTCGCCTCCTAATAATCAGGTCATCAAAGTCCTGGGAGGCGGATCGCTCCATCCTTG
>NZ_JAXXBR010000053.1:0-12710 GCF_037242085.1 Alitiscatomonas sp.
TGAGATCTTCACATAAAAGGAGCAAAACAAAATGGGTGAGCTTAGATTTAGACGAGCAAAGTTGAATATAATTATCCCTTTTGCTTGTCAAATAGCAACCATTGTGTGTGGTTTTCTTTTGCCTAGACTTTTGATAAGGCATTATGGATCCGAACCATATGGGGCAACAGCTTCCATTACTCAATTTCTTTCATATATTGCATTATTAGAGGGTGGAATAGGGGGCGTTGCAAGAGCTGCTTTATATAAACCATTGGCAGAAAACAACATAGTACAAATAAGTGCGATATTTCATGAAATAAAAAGATTCTTTAACGTAATCGGCTTTATTTTTCTTGCCTATGTTATTTTTTTGGCATTTAATTTTAATAAAATAGCAGACATAAATTGCTTTGATGAAACCACCACGATATTGTTGGTTTTTTCTATAAGTATTTCATTGTTTGGCCAATATTTCATTGGAATTTCAAATGCAGTATTGATTGAGGCTTCACAAAGACAGTATATATCTAATCTTATTAATGTGAGCACAATGATATTCAATACTATTATGACAATTATATTGGTCTCGCTAAATTGTAGTCTGATTGCGGTGAAGCTAGCAAGCAGTCTGGTTTATTTTGTACGACCTATATTGTTGTCGCTTTATGTTAGACATCATTTTACACTGACAAAAGCAAGGGGGGGCGATAGTGAGGCTTTGAAACAAAAGTGGGATGGATTAGGCCAACACATTGCTTATTTTCTTCATTCCAATACAGATGTGGCGATTATTACAATTTTTAGTAATCTGACACTGGTTGCTGTATATTCCGTTTATAACATGGTTATAAGTGCTGTTCAAAGTTTAACGATTTCTTTTGTTGCAGGCATGGAAGCCTTGTTTGGAGACATGTTAGCGAGAAGAGAATTAAATTTATTACATAAAATGTTTGATTATTATGAAATGCTTATATCATTTACCTCTCTGACCATGTATGGTACTTTAGTTGCCATGATTGTACCATTTGTAAGAGTATATACTTTTAACATAAATGACGCAGATTATATTGCGCCTATATTTTCGTTTATACTGAGTATTTCATCGTTGCTCTATTGCTTAAGAACACCTTATCATGCAATGGTGATAGCAGCTGGCAAGTTCAAAGAAACCAGGATAGCCGCATATGGAGAGGCAGCCATTAATGTAATTCTCTCTATTATACTGGTTAAACAGTTTGGATTGATAGGTATTGCGATAGGAACAGCTGTTGCAGTATTTTTTAGATTGGTTTACTATGTATTCTACTTATCTAGGCAAGTATTCTATAGAAAAGTAGGATGCTTCATTAAAAGAAGTTTAGTAAATACAATCGGTTTTGTAGCCATTTTTATCTTGGCATCCTATGGATTATCTATGTTTACAATAGACACATATGTTCACTGCTTTGCAGCCGCTGTGTTTATTTCGATAATTGCATTTATTGTTGCCTTTATAATTAATTATATGTTTTACAAAAGTGTTTGTGTAGAGTTTATAAATACAGTTTTAAGAAAATATAGAAAGTGAATCTTGTCGGAAGCAGTATTTTTTATGAATACCGTATACATTGTGTATATATTGTAAAAAACAAAATAATAATTCCAATTTTCCAGGGTATGAAAATCGGGGGTGCGGACAAAAGAGAAAGCCTCCTTCATTCACCTCCCATCCCCCGAATCACCCTCTCAATCGTCTCCTCATCCCGCTCCAGCTCATCCGCGATCTGCGATATGGACTTTCCCTTTTGAAGTTTGGTGCGGATGAGGCTTTTTATCTCATCCTCGCGTCCCTCCTTGTGTCCTGCATTGCGCCCTTCTGCGATTCCTTCTTTCCGCGCCTCAGAGGCGATGGCCTTCCGCATCAGCGCCAGTTCACGTTCTTCATCATACTCAAATATACTCACTGCGATCACCTCCGATTGGTTCTTAGAGAGGAAATCCGAAAGGATCCCTTCCCGGATGCATTCTGTGACGGCCCGGTGGACCGCCGCCTGCACCGCCATGGTTTTTGCATGGAGCCGCACCCGTTCCACAAAGAGCATATACTCTTTCAACGTCTGGCAGGTATCCATAAGCTCCTTATTCTTCCCGGGCGCGATCTTTAGGATCTTTACCAGCTGGGGCGCATAAAGGGATTGGTCCCGGGTAAGGGTCTGGTACTCCTTTGCTGCATAGAACAGGTTACGGAGCGGCATGTTGGGATTCCAGGTGGACTGGTGCTCGTAGAGATTCAGCTGGAAATCTACCAGGAAGGCCACATCGTTTTTCATGTTCATGTACACAGCGTTTTCCAGAGTCACTACGGTCAGCTCCTCCGAAGAAGCGTAAGACGTCCCTTTTACTGCGTTGTAAAGGCTTAGGAGCCGGTCCCTGTCCTGGAACAGCAGCCGGAACAGAGTGTCCTTGTAGTCTCGCCGGGCCATGGGGAACTGTGCCGGAGCCTGGGCATGATCGTTCATAGGCTTCATATGTCCTCCTTCCGCAGGAGAACCGGAGATCTCCTGCTTTTCAAATTTTAATAAGGGAAAAGCATAGATCTTCTGAAATGAATAAGAATCTCCAGACGACCGGATTGGCCGGGAAAGTAAGAAATATATGCTTTGTGCCAGTGTAGCATATCTGGAACAGCAGTGCAAGGGTGTATGAGATAAAATCGCCGATTCCCCAATTCTGGCTTCGGCCTTCGCAAGCTTCTTTCGCAATCATCACATTTCCTCTTCCCTACGATAGATTTCCCACTTCCCATGTGCTATACTAAACTATATCAATACGATATTTAGGAAACAAATCCTTCAACCAAACAATTCAACCAAACCACCACGGTATCACACCCCCATCATTGCACCACCACAGTGATACCACACCAAACCAACCGGGAGGGATACACAATGAAGCTGGCAGAGGCGCTGCAGGAGCGGGCGGATTTAAACAGGAATATTGAGCAGCTGAGGAAGAGGCTGAACAGCAATGTGCTGGTACAGGAAGGCGAAAGAACCGCAGAGGAGCCGGAACGGCTGAAGCGGGAGCTGGATGCGTCGGTGGAGCGGCTGGCGTATCTGATCTCCAGGATCAACCTGACCAATTCCCAGACAAAGGTGGATGGCCGGACCTTAACGGAGCTGATCGCAAGAAAGGATGCGCTGATCCTGAAGATCGGCGTATATAAGGACATTGTCTATACAGGAAGCCAGACGTCTTACAGGGCAAGAAATACGGAGATAAAGATCAAGGCGGCCATCTCTGTAACGGACTGGCAGGATGAGATCGACAAAATGGCCAAAGAGCTGAGACTGCTGGACAATAAGCTCCAGGAGAATAACTGGAGCACAGAGCTGATCGAATAAGGCTGGGTCTGGTAGCAGGAACAGGGCGAATGTCGCGCGGCGGCTGCGCAAGCCGTACATGGCACATGTAAGGGCGCATGTCTGGGGTTCGACTCCCTATCTGGATCGTTATGCCCCGATCGCGTACATGTGCATCGTAATTGAGTATGGTTATTACCGGACATTGACTGGGCCTGCGAGGGCGGGAACGGGGAAAATTTCATAGAGCGCATAAAATTCCTCCATTTACAGATACTATTTTCCAGAAACGGATAGTTAAAGCAAATGGAGGAATTTACGTTATGAAAGCTACTGGAATCGTAAGGAGAATCGACGACCTGGGCAGGGTGGTGATCCCCAAGGAGATCCGCCGCACGCTCCGGCTCCGGGAGGGCACGCCTCTGGAGATCTTCACAGACCGGGAAGGGGAGATCATTCTCAAAAAGTACTCGCCGATGATGGAGCTCAATGCTTTTGCCGGACAGTACGCGGACGCCATGGCCCAGGCCACGGGGCTCATGGTCTGCATCACAGACCGGGACCAGGTGATCGCAGCCGCCGGAGGCGCGAAGAAGGAGCTGCTGCAGAAGCCCATCAGCAGACAGCTGGAGCATGTGATCCAGGAGCGGGTCACCGTCCAGGCCGGGAAGGACGACCGGAATTATGTGGAGGTCTCCGCAGAGGATATGGAAGGCGTCACTGCCCAGGTGGTGACGCCGATCATTTGTGAGGGCGATGCCATCGGAGCGGTGGTCATCATGAGCCGGGAGCCCCGGGCAAAGTTTTCTGAGGGCGAGCTGCGTCTGGCAGCCACTGCCGCCGGATTCCTGGGAAGGCAGATGGAAAGCTGACGGCCTGGTCCCCAGGGCTGGGAAATCACCCATGACAAACCATATGGTTTCTGTTATACTGATATCAGGATGCCGGGACAGAAGGTCTTTGCTCCCGGCGGCATTTCAATGGAGCCGGAGGATATCATGTATACATTTGATGATTTAAAGCAGATCCTGGAGAAGCTCCGGGATAAGGAGAACGGCTGTCCCTGGGACAGCGTCCAGACCCATGAGTCCATGAAAAAGTATCTGGTGGAGGAGTGCGGAGAGGTCTTGGAAGCCATCGACAACCAGGATACGGAAAATTTGTGCGAGGAGCTGGGAGACGTGCTGTACCAGATCATGATCCACTGTGAGATCGAAAAGGAGCAGGGAAATTTTACCATTGACGACGTGGTCAATGGGATCTGTGAAAAGATGGTGCACCGTCACCCCAGGCTTTTCGGCGGGGAGATGGAGAAGGACCTGACCTGGGAGGAGATCAAAAGGAGAGAAAAAGAGGCCCGGGCGGCCCGGAAGAACCGGTAAAAGCCCAGCCTGGCCGGGCATTCCCGCATTTTTCCAATCTCTTCTTGTGTTTTCGCCCCATGAAGGCTATAATAAACATACAGGTCCCGGTAAAGCCGGGATCGTATGAACGAATATGGGGAGGAGATTCCAATGAAGATTTATGATTCTGTAAAAAAAGAGGAAGTGGAGATCGCTGATTATAAGGATCTCATTAAGATCATGAAGGACGGCAGACAGGTGGATCTGTACCTGAAAGAGAAGAAGAGCGACGATATGGGGTATCTGACCTGGGACGTAGAGCACTGGTCCAGCGTCAGCGACACCCGCTTTATCCGCTGCTACTCCTTAGAGGGCCGCGTTCTGGGCGATTCCACAGGCCACAATATCTATGATCTGGAGAACGATTTTAAGCCGGAAGAGGCAGAAAAGATCGAGCTCAGCTAAGACTGTGTTTTCCCAGGGCGGCGGCGTAAAAACCGCCGCCCTTTTTTTCGCCGGGACAGGCAGTTTTCCTGGAGGCTCCAGACCCCGGAAAACCGTGATTTTACCTCGTTCTTTTGCGGAAAAACCTTGACAAAGAAAGCAGAAACATATATAAATGTAAGAGTACAAAAAACGGTGGTCCGGCTATGCCGGGCCGCTGTTATAAATTCAAGGACTTCGCCGGAGACGCTCTGGTGATCGTGAGCTAATTTTTAGGAGGAAATTTCAATGAACAAGACAGAATTAATCGCAGCAGTGGCAGAAAAGGCAGAGCTTTCCAAAAAGGATGCAGAAAAGGCAATGAAGGCCTTTACAGACGTTGTAGCAGAAGAATTAGTGAAGGGTGAGAAGATCCAGTTAGTTGGCTTTGGTACCTTTGAGGTATCTGAGAGACCGGAGAGAGAAGGAAGAAATCCGAAAACTGGCGAGGCTATGACCATCGCAGCTTCCAGAACTCCCAAGTTCAAAGCCGGCAAGGCATTAAAGGATCAGGTAAACGCTTAATCCATGAGACTCGATAAATTTCTTAAGGTATCCCGCCTCATCAAGCGGAGGACCGTGGCCAACGAGGCCTGCGACGCCGGACGGGTCATGATCAATGACAAGCCGGCCAAGGCGTCTGCAGCTGTGAAGCAGGGAGATATCATTGAGATCCAGTTTGGAACGAAATCTGTGAAGGTAGAGGTCCTGGACGTCCAGGAAACGGTCCGCAAGGACGACGTGAAGGAGCTTTACCGGTATCTTTGATCTGCCGCAGGGGCGCGGCTTTTGGGGAGCTGTGCAGCCGCGCGGGCAATATGGAACGCAGCTTCGGGAAGACGGCGCCTGGCGTGTGCCGCCTTCTGCGGGCGTTCAGCCGTCAACAGGAAACGTAGCCGCAAAGATATGGCGCGGTTATGAATAAAAGAGAAGACCTCCTAATATACTTATAAAAAGTATGTCAGGAGGTTTTTTTATGGATGAAAAAATGGGACTTTCCCACCAGATCATGCTGTACAACCGGGAAAAAGGGAATCTTACGGGGATCCTGGACGTGATCTCCTTTGATGAAAATACAATCGTGCTGGATACAGACATGGGGCTTCTGACCATCAAAGGAAAAGACCTCCATGTAAGCAGGCTGACTCTGGAAAAGGGGGAGATCGACATCGAGGGACAGGCAGACAGTCTTGTATATTCCTCCAGCGAAAGCTTCAAAAAGACCGGCCAGTCGCTTCTTTCCAGACTGTTTAAGTAGGACGCGGGGAGGGAGATCCTTTTGAGCCTTTACATACAGGACGAGGCGGCCCTGGCGCTCATGAGCTTTTTACTGGGGGCTGTTCTCATGGTCAGCTATGATCTTCTCCGGCTTTTCCGGCTGCTGGTGCCCCACGGCTCATTATGGACAGGTCTGGAGGACATTTTTTACTGGATCTACTGTGCAGTCATGACCTTTTCCTTATTGTTTTGGGAGAACAGCGGCGTGGTCCGGGGGTACGTCATTGGCTGTGTGCTTTTATCTATGACGGCCTACGACAGAATTGTCAGCAGGAATGTATTTGTCCTCTTGAAAAAGGCCGGAAGATGGATTAAAATGAAAATAATACATATCAGAGCCCGGAGAGAAGTGAGGAATTATGAAGCGGAGCCGAAACAGAAGAAATAAAAGAAAACCGAAATACGGACTGGAGAACCGTATGGCCCTGATCGGGATCACCACAGTGGTGTTAAGCCTTGCCGTGGTGGTCAATATCGGCGCGTCCTCCCTTCGGGAAAAGGACCTGGAATACCAGGCCAGGGAGCAGAACCTGGAAAAGCTGGAGGCGGAGGAGATCGCCAGGACCGCCCAGCTCGAGGAGTACCGTGTGTACGTCCAGACCAAGCAGTATGTGGAAAAGGTCGCCAAGGAAAAGCTGGGCCTGGTCAAAAAAGACGAGATTTTGTTTAAGGCAGAGGAATCCAGGTAGATCGTGTCATGGAATTTTTTATGGACTGCCCGGAAAACTGACAAATATTTCCCCCTGATCTGTTTATAATATGGTACGCAGGTTAGGAGGGATTTTTTGTGTTAAAAAGGCGGGCGGTACATAAGGACATGGCGGAGGCCAACGTTTACGCGGCCAGGCGGCTGAAGGATATGGCCCAGTCCCTGGGCGGGCTGGCAAAGACCTTCGGGCGGTGCCGGGAGGAGCCGGGGCTTTCCAGAGAGGACGGCATCGCGGCCCTGGAGGCGGCATCGGCCATGGTATGCGGAGCGTGCGAGTCCTGCGGGATCCAGAGGGAATGCAGGCGGGGCGGAGATGATGAGAATTATTATCTGTATTATCTTCTGCGGACCTTTGAAAAAAAGGGCTGTGTGGAATATGAGGACATGCCCCGGCGGTTTCTGGAGGTATGCCGGAGAAAATCGGATTATCTGGGGCAGCTGAACCGGAACCTGGGGCGGGCCACCATGAACCTGACCTGGAAAAACCGCTTTCTGGAGAGCCGGGCCGCAGTCATGACCCAGTTTGAGGAGCTGGCGGGGATCCTGGAGGAATTTTCCGGCCAGATGGAGCAGGCCCTGGATGTGACCATGACCTGGGAGGGAGAGCTGAAGACGGCCTTACGGAAACGGCGGATCGACGTGGAAGGCCTCCTGGTGCTCCAGTACGGCCAGGGACGGCGGGAGGTGTTCATGACCGCCCGGATGACCAACGGCCGCTGTATGACGGCCAGGGACGCCTCAGAGGCCATTGCAAAGGTCATGAAGGGCAGCTTCAGCGCCGCCCGGGACGGGAAGGCCATCATCACCAGGAATCCGGCCTCCTTCCGGTTCATTGAGGACGGCAGGTACCGGATCCTGTTCGGGTCCTCCAGGGTCCCCAGGGACGGCGAGGAGGTCTCCGGCGACAGCTACACCTTTAAGAGCGGCCTTCCGGGCCAGGCCATTTTAAGCCTGTCCGACGGCATGGGCAGCGGCCAGGCGGCCAGCGAGGACAGCGAGAAGGTCATGGAGCTGACGGAGCAGCTTCTGGGCACGGGCTTTTCAGCCAGGTCGGCCCTGAAGCTGGTGAACACGGTACTTTTATTGACCGGGCAGAACGACCGTCCGGCGACTCTGGACCTCTGCCTGGTGGATCTTTATTCCGGAGTGGCGGAGGCCATGAAGCTGGGAGCCGTGGCCTCTTTTATTATGGGCCGGGACGGTGTGGAGGTGCTGGAGTCGGAGCATGTGCCCGCCGGAGTCATGAATCCGGTGGAGCCGGTGATGATCTCAAAGAAGCTCTGGGACGGGGACCGGATCGTCATGGTCAGCGACGGCATCCTGGACGCCATGCCGGGGGCGGAAAAGGAAGCGGCGTTTACGGATTTCCTTGCCGGTCTGCCGGCGGCCGGGCCTCAGGAAACGGCGGAGATGATCATGGCCTTTGCCCTGTCCTTTGACGGGGAGCCCAGGGACGATATGACTGTGCTGGTGGGCGGTATCTACGGGAGATAGGAGCCGGAAACGGCAGGTCCGGACGCTGGCGGCGGCCTGCCGGTGCAGCGCTGGAAAACAGGAGATGAGAGAGTGACAGGAGAGGCTGTAAAACAGAGAGTAAGGGAATATATGCGGTCCTGGGAGATGACAGAGCCGGGGGACGGGCTCCTGGCCGGGGTGTCGGGAGGCGCCGATTCCGTCTGCCTTCTTTTCCTGCTGGACGAACTGAAAGAGGAGCTGGGGATCCGCCTGGCGGCCTTTCATTTAAACCATGGCCTGCGGGGAGCGGAGGCAGACCGGGATGAGGCCTATGTGAAGGAGATCTGCGGCCGTCTTGGCATCCCTCTGGCAGTGGCTCATGAAAATGTGGCAGAGTATGCGGCGGCCCGGGGGATCTCCGGGGAGGAGGCGGGCCGGATCCTGCGGTATGAGCATATGAAGGAGACGGCAGAGCAGTTTTCCTGCCAGAAGACGGCCACGGCCCACCACCGGGATGACAGTGCGGAAACGGTGCTTTTTAACATGTTCCGGGGGAGCGGCCTTAAAGGGCTTTCCGGGATCCGGCCGGTCCGGGGGGAGGTGATCCGGCCTCTCCTCTGCCTGTCCCGTGCAGAGATCGCCGGATATCTGGAGGAGAGAGGGATCCCCTGGTGCGAGGATTCCACCAATGGGGAAAATGTGTATACAAGAAACAGGATCCGCAACCAGCTTCTGCCCTGGGTGAAGGAAAATATCAACGCCAGGGCTCCGGAGCATATCCTGGCGGCTGCGGAGCTGGCAGCCCAGGCAGACGCGTATTTTGCGGAGCTGGCAGAAAAGCTTCTGGCGGACGCTGGGGACCTGGAGCGGCTGCCGGAGGACGCGGGAGATGTTTCAGAGGCATTGGCAGTGTCCATCCCCACAGAGATCTTCGACCGCCAGCCGCCGGTGGTCCAGGGCTATCTGGTGCGGGCCATGGTATCCCGGGCAGCGGGCAGTCCCAGGGATATTTCCGCAAAGCATGTGGAGGCGGTGCGGGCCCTGACGGGCCCGGGGGGAGGAACGGAGGCGGTCCTTCCATACGGGCTCAGGGCCGTGCGGGGCTATGACCGCCTGGAGGTGGCTCCAGAAAAACGGCTTTTGTCCTGGGCGGCCGGAGAAAGGGCTTTGGAGGCATTTCCCATTAAGACCCGGCTGCTTCCTTATAAAAAAGGAATGGAAATTCCCAAAAACCAGTATACGAAATGGTTTGATTATGATAGAATCAAAGGTGCGTTATCCGTCAGGACCAGGGAAAGCGGTGATTATCTCATGATCGCCGGGGGAAAAAGAAAGCTTTTAAAGCGTTTTTTCATAGATGAAAAGATTCCGGAGGAGAAACGGGCATCCATCCCGCTTCTGGCAGAGGGAAGCCATGTGCTCTGGGTCATGGGATACCGCATCAGTGAATTTTATAAGATCACGGAGAATACCCGTACTATATTGGAAGTTCAAGTTTGCAAAGGAGAAGAAAATGGCTGAAAATGTTCGTATTTTATTGAAGGAAGAAGAGGTTGATAAAAGAATCGCGGAAGTGGCGGCAATGATCAACCGGGACTATGCAGGAAAAGAGGTGCATCTGATCTGCATCTTAAAGGGCGGCGTGTTCTTTACATGCGAGCTGGCCAAGCGGCTGACGGTGCCTGTATCCATGGATTTCATGTCTGTTTCCAGCTATGGCAGCGGCACCGAGTCCTCCGGCGTGGTGCGGATCGTAAAGGATCTGGACGAATCCATTGCGGGAAAGAATGTGCTGATCGTGGAGGATATCATCGATTCTGGCCGGACCCTGGCCTATCTGATCGAGATCTTAAAGCAGAGGAACCCGGAGTCCATTCATCTGTGTACGCTGCTGGATAAGCCGGAGCGCCGTGTGAAAAAGCAGGTGAAGGTGGATTATACCTGCTTTGAGATCCCCGACGAGTTTGTGGTGGGCTTTGGCCTGGATTATGACCAGAAATACCGGAATCTTCCGTATATCGGCGTTGTAGAATTTCAGTAAGGAGGCAGCCAGTTGAAACAGAACCAGCAGTTTCGTGGAATGGGACTGATCCTGCTTGTGATGGCGCTGATCTTTTTTGCGTCCACACTGAGCCAGCAGGGAAACCTGTTCAGCGATGAGATGACATACCAGGAGTTCATGACGTCTGTGGAAAACGGCGCGATCGAGACGGCCCTGATCCGCCAGAACGCCCAGACGCCCACCGGCGTCGTAATGACGATCCTGACAAATGGAGAACGCGGAAAGATCGCCGTGTCTGATGTGATGGAGGTCCAGCAGCTTTTCCGGGAAAAGGGGATCGACTATCTGGTGGATGATGTTCCCAAAGACAATTATCTGATGACCATTATCCTTCCCATCGGTCTTTCCGCTGTGGTGATCATGTTCCTGATGATGTACATGAACGCCCGGATCGGAGGAGGCGGCGGAAACAGCAAGATGATGAACTTTGGAAAAAGCCGGGCAAAAATGAGCCGCACCAATTCGGTGGATTTTTCCAAGGTCGCCGGTCTTGAGGAAGAAAAAGAAGATTTAGAGGAAATTGTGGATTTCCTGAAAAATCCGAAAAAATATACAGATGTGGGAGCCAGGATCCCCAAGGGCGTGATCTTAGTGGGCCCTCCGGGAACTGGTAAGACCCTCTTAGCCAAGGCTGTGGCCGGGGAGGCAGGCGTTCCCTTCTTCTCCATCTCCGGCTCTGACTTTGTGGAGATGTTTGTGGGCGTAGGCGCATCCCGTGTCCGCGATCTGTTTGAGGACGCCAAGAAGAACGCCCCCTGTATCGTGTTCATCGACGAGATCGACGCTGTGGCCAGACGCCGCGGCACCGGTATGGGCGGCGGTCACGACGAGCGGGAGCAGACCTTAAACCAGCTTCTGGTGGAAATGGACGGCTTCGGTGTCAACGAGGGGATCATCGTCATGGCGGCCACCAACCGGGTCGATATCCTGGATCCGGCGATCCTGCGTCCCGGCCGTTTTGACCGGAAGGTGGGTGTTGGAAAGCCCGATATCCGCGGCCGGGAGGAGATCCTTCAGGTCCATGCGGCGGAAAAGCCCCTGGGCGATGACGTGGACTTAAAGCGGGTGGCCCAGACCACCGCAGGCTTTACTGGAGCGGATCTGGAGAACCTGTTAAACGAGGCGGCCATCCTGTCGGCCAAGGGAGGGCGCCGTTTCATCCGCCAGGCGGATATCGATCAGGCCTTTGTAAAGGTAGGGATCGGAGCGGAGAAGAAGAGCAAGGTGATCTCTGAAAAGGAAAAGAAGATCACTGCCTACCATGAGGCGGGCCACGGGATCCTGTTCCACGTGCTGCCGGATGTGGGCCCTGTCCATACCATTTCCATCATCCCTACGGGAATGGGCGCAGCCGGCTATACCATGCCGCTGCCAGAAAAGGATGAGATGTTCAACACAAAAGGAAAGATGCTCCAGAATATCATGGTATCCCTGGGCGGACGGATCGCGGAGGAGCTGATCTTCGGCGATGTGACCACCGGGGCGTCCCAGGATATCAAGCAGGCCACCGCCATTGCCCGGGCCATGGTGACCGAGTACGGTATGTCTGAGAAGGTGGGAATGATCAATTACGGCGGCGATGAGAATGAGGTGTTCATCGGCCGGGATCTGGCCCATGCCAGAAGCTACGGCGAGAGTGTGGCTACGGCCATTGACAGCGAGGTAAAGCGGATCATCGACGAATGCTATGAAAAAGCAAAGAAGATCATCCTGGATCATGAGAATGTGCTTCATAAGTGCTGTGAGCTTCTGCTGGAAAAGGAAAAGATCAGCCAGGACGAGTTTGAGGCGCTTTTTGAATAGGCACACTTAAGAAAATAAAGTAAAACGGCGTTTGTACAAAAGAAACACAGGCAGACGCCGTTTTATTTTATCTAATATAAAATTTGAACAAAACATTGAAGGCCAAAGTAAATACTGCTAATTTTTTTTTTGAAATAAATTCATGTTTGTGCACACTTATACGGAAACGTATGCTATATTACTACTCGTACCCCCCCCAATACATTATATAGTTTTTGCTATACCCCATAAGAGACATAATACCTTTTCCGGAA
>NZ_JAXXBR010000037.1:0-12423 GCF_037242085.1 Alitiscatomonas sp.
GAACCATATCCTTTGCGGAAGCAGGAAGCTCTTCTCCGTCCATAGAAATGCTAAGTACAAAGTTTACATGGTATTTTGTACTTACCTGGTCAAGCTCAGCCAGGGTTGCAGAAATATCTTCGCCCTCCAGACCGGCGAGCTTTAAAAAACTGTCCAGATACATAACCTCCAGATCATGATCCTGGGAAATGATTCCGCAGATAAAACCAACAAAAGCCTCAGCGCTATGTACCGGGAACTCCGCAACATTGATCAGACGGATCTTGTTGCTCAGTTCATACATATGCTTGGAGCTTTTATCTAAATATACGATAGAACCCTTGGATTCCTTTACGGCATTGTTAGCCATATCCAGTAAATATTTTGTTTTGCCTTTTCCTTTTTTTCCAGCGATAATCTGCACCATAACGATCTCCTCCTTGGATTTTATATAATTTGTATAAAAAATCGTTTGATTATGATATGATTATAGACTATTTGCTTAAAAATTGCAACGACTATTTGTCAATTTTGGAAATAATATTTGTCATGTCCTCATAAAGGTGCGCCCGGCTGTCAGCTCCCATGATCACAGAGGCGTATTCTCTCCCATCCTCTGTCCTGGTCCCCATAATAAGACAGTACCCGGCCGCCTTTGTTGTCCCGGTCTTTCCGCCAAAGACCGCCAGTCCCTCCGGCGTTTCGGCCTTTCCATTCATATAATAATTCCCTACGGTCCAGGAGGCCGTTTTCTGGCTTCCATCGCTGCCCATATAGACTGCCGTATGATCGTGGGTCCCGATGATGGTCCGGAACGTATCGTAGGACAGTGCCTCATAGAACATCAGATACAGATCGTAGGCTGTGGTATAATGGTCCGGATCCGTAAGGCCGTTGGCATTGACAAAGTGGGTCCCCGTGGCTCCCAGGCGGGCCGCCTCCTGATTCATCATGGATACGAAGCCCTCAATGGAGCCTCCCACATGGACGGCAATGGCATTGGCCGCATCGTTGCCCGAGGGGATCATCAGCCCGTAAAGCAGGTCTTCCAGGGACATCTGGTCTCCAGGGACCACACCGGCCATGGAGGAGCCGGATTCCGTTATGACGGCTTCCTCCGGTACCGTCACAAGATCCGACAGATTCCCGTATTTTAAAGCCACGATGGCCGTCATGACCTTGGTGGTGCTGGCCGGATTCATCCGTTCCGTCAGAGCCTGCTGGTAAAGGGCCGTTCCTCCATCCAGGCTTAAGACTCCGGCAGCCCTGGCTGAAAGAGCCGCCTCTCCCTCTCCAGGGCTGTCGTCTCCTTCTTTTGGCACGGCCAGTCCAGCGGCAAAGCCGGGAGCCCGGCCATCTCCATCCTCTGCCGTAAAGCGGACGGCACGGTCGTCATACGAATACGCATGCTCCAGGCCGCTCTTCTTCCCGCAGCCGGTGACCAGAATTACAAGGGCTGTGACAAGAAGAACGGCTCTGGGTCGTCTGTGCTTTCCGTCTATGATCATTTATACATTTCCCGCCATTCCAGATCTCCCCGGTCCAGGGCCTTAATGAGCAGCTCTGCCGTGGCCAGGTTGGTAGCCAGGGGAACGTTGTGGATGTCACAGAGCCTTACGGCCTTATTGACGTCTGGCTCATGGGACTTGGGCGATAAGGGATCCCGTAAAAAGATCACCAGGTCCATATCGTTGCTCTCGATCTGGGCTCCCATCTGCTGCTCTCCGCCCAGATGTCCGGGCAGGTATTTATGAACGTTTAAGTTGGTGACCTCCTCGATCAGCTTACCGGTGGTACCGGTGGCATAAAGGTTATGCTTACATAAAATACCCTTGTAAGCGATGCAGAAATTCTGCATCAGTTTTTTCTTGGAATCATGTGCGATCAATCCTACATTCATACGGTTCCCTCCTAAAATTCCAATTTTCTTTGCTGTAAGCCGACATTGAGTAAAATACCTATTCCTATATAAAGACTTGCCAGGGAGCTGACACCATAGCTGATGAACGGCAGCGGAAGACCCGTGTTGGGAAATACGCCGGTGGCAACTGCAATATTGGTAAAGGACTGGAATCCCACCAGGGCCGCCATACCAGTACAAAACAGCCGCCCGGCCATGTCCCTCGCCCTGGATGCCATCCTCAGGCACTCAAAAACAAACAGGAGGAACAGCAGCAGGACGATCATACAGCCGATAAAGCCCAGCTCTTCGCCGATGACGGAAAAGATAAAGTCTGTATGCTCTTCTGACAAAAAATTTCCATTTTTAACTGAAATGGCTGTGTCGTTAAAAAGCCCTTTTCCGTAAAGACGGCCAGAGCCGATGGCCATTTTGGAATTATCCTGCTGGAGGTTCAGCTCCGCATATTTTCCGGGATTGATAAAGGCCAGGATCCGGTTTATCTGATAAGGCTCCAGAAAGGGCATCATATTGTGTTCTGCCAGCCAGACCACCAGGGCCAGGGAGGGCACCGCCACAGCCAGGGCGCCCGCGATCCACTTATAGCTGATCCCAGCCATATAGATCAGGCAGAGGATAAAGAAAACGATCACGATGCTGGTGGACAGGTCCGGCTGCTTTAAGATCAGAGCCAGAGGCACCGCCGCCAGCACTGCCGCCGTCACCAGCACCGATGGCCGGTTGATCTTCTCCTGGTTCTTCTGAAGGAACCAGGAGAAGAAAAAGATCAGTCCGATCTTCACAAACTCCGAGGGCTGGAACCGGCCGATGACAGGCAGGTCGATCCACCGTCTGGAGCCGCCCCCAAAGCCGCCCAGCTGGCCCGCAACGATCACCGCCAGGAGAATTCCCACACAGCCGATATACACCAGACCGCAGCATTTCATCAGCTTCCGGTAATCCATCAGCGAGATGGCGATGGCTAACATCAAGCCTCCGAACAGGCCGATGAGCTGGCGGTTCACGTAGCTTCTGTCACCGCCTACGGCGCTGTTTATGACCACAACGCCCACAAGATTCAGGGCCAGCACATAAAACAGCAGCCGGAAATTATAGTTTCTGAAATTGTACTCTGAAAACATTTAAAGAAAAGTCCCCTTTGTGCTGAGGACACGGATGGGGATGCTGGCATAGAGGACCGGAATACGTCCACAGGTCCCGGGCCCATCCATCTTGGTGATCTTGATCTCCAGCCCATCCGTATCGATCTCCATGTATTTTGATATGGCTTTTATCATATCGTCCTTGATCAATTCAAGGATCTCCGGCGTACATCCCGCCCGGTCCGAGATAAGTAAAAACTGGAGCCGCTTTTTTGCGATGGTCCCGGAGTTCCTCTTTGTCAGGATTTCCAACAGATTTACCATTCCCTAGGCCCGTTTAAGAAATCCCTGGAACCTGGAAAAGATCCCCCTGCTCTTCTCAAGATCCATCAAGGGTACCTCCTGACCAAGCACCCGTCTGCAGATATTGAGGTAGGCCTGTCCCGCAAATGGGTTCATGCCTACGATCGGCTCTCCCTGGTTGGTGGAAACGACGATCTGGGCGTCGTCGGGAATGGCTCCCAGGATCGGGATCCCCAGAATGTCCGTCACATCCTCAATGGACATCATATCGCCTCTCCGCACCATATCCATGCGGATCCGGTTGACGATGAGATCGGTCTTAGTGATCTCGCTGGCCTCCAGAAGACCGATGATCCGGTCGGCATCACGGATGGCAGAAACCTCCGGCGTAGTGACCACAAAGGCCCTGTCGGCTCCCGCAATGGCATTTTTAAAGCCCTGCTCGATCCCTGCCGGACAGTCCAGAAGAATAAAATCGAATTCCTCCCTCAGATCGTCCACCAGCTTTTTCATCTGGCCCGGGGACACGGAAGACTTGTCCCTGGTCTGGGCAGAGGGAAGTAAAAACAGGTTCGGATATCTTTTGTCTTTTATAAGGGCCTGCTTCATACGACAGTTGCCCTCCACGACGTCCACCAGATTGTAGACGATGCGGTTTTCCAGTCCCATGACCACGTCCAGGTTCCTGAGGCCGATATCGGTATCGATCAGTACGACCTTTTCCCCCAGCATGGCAAGACCAGTTCCAACATTCGCAGAGGTCGTCGTCTTGCCTACACCCCCTTTACCGGATGTAACAACAATGACTTCACTCATAAGAATATCCTCCTGTATTCAGTTGTGGCAGCAGCCGTCCAGGATCTGGAGGACAGTTACTGCTTATCTATTCTATTTTACATGATAAACAGAAAATTTTCCAGTCCTAAATGAAATTTAGTGCACTTAAAAAGCTCTTTTTTATGGGTTCCGAACAAATCCGCCCATTTTTGACAAGAATCATCATGGGGCCCCAGCCCAGGAGCCGCCCCTTTTCTGCCTTCTGGAACGCAAGATCCGAGATCCTTACCTGGGAGGGCGCCATCTCCATGGCCACCACCACGGCATTCCTGTTTCCAGACAGGCCCGCCTGGGCCGTTCCCTTTAAGGTCCCAAGGATAATGATGTTTCCTTTAGCCGATACCCTGGCCCCGCAGTCCACGTCGCCGATGACGACGATGCTGGCCTCGGATTCCAGGACGTCCCCGTTCCTCAGATTCCCCTTATAAAACTGGCCCGTGCTGGCAGAAAGCTCCATGAGCTTTTCATTTAACGCCTTCTCGCACCTGCGGATCCGTTCCGCATCCGCGTCGATGAGGCACAGGATCTCGATCCCGGAATTTTCTGTGATGGCGTTGACCACAGAAAATTCCTCCTCCGGCGACAGCCTCCTTCCCTCCAGGGTCAGGGTCATCTGGGCAGAGCCCCAGAACCGGGCCGTCTCCCTGAATTTCTTTTTTACCGCCTCCAAAAGCTCTGTAAAGGGAAGGGCCGGATCCAGGTACACCGTCATCCCGGCCTTATTTCCCTTTATGACCACTGGGTTCTGCATGAAAGAAGCCTCCTTTTTACTATAAAAGTCCCGGATCCCTTGGCATCAGTCTCCGATCTCCACGTTGGAAACGTTCAGAGCGCTGTTGTTTAAGATATAATCCAGATCTGTATAGCCGTAGTAATACCGGTAGATATTCTTGGCCGCCGTGGCCGCATTGGACGAGGAATAGCCGTAAGGAATGTTGACGGTCACAGCGATCTCCGGATCCTGGTAGGGCGCAAAGGACACGAAGAAGGCATGGTTGATGATATGGCCGTTTTTCAATTCCTCAGCTGTACCCGTCTTACCGGCAATATCCACCTCCAGATCGCTGAAGATCTTCTTAGCCGAGCCGTCGGAGATCACCTTTCTCATACCGCTATGGACCACGTTCCAGGTGGAATCGGCAATGTCCACGGTGGACCGTACCTCCGGCGTATAATCGGTGATCAGATTCCCCTGGGAATCGGTGAGCTTATCCAAAAGGCTCAGCTTAAATACCGTTCCCCGGTTGGCAATGGCCGTGATGTAACGGGCCAGCTGCACATTGGAGTAGGAATGGTTGGCCTGGCCGATGGAGGAGGCCTCCGGCTTTTCTGTGGTCATCTGGGGACTCTTTTCTGAGATCTCAATGCCCGAGGTCTCGTCCAGCCCGAACATGGCCGCATATTTCTGGATCTTTTCGATTCCCAGCTCCGGAGAATACGTGCCGTTCTCATCCATGGAGAGCCGGTGACCCATGTCTGCAAAGAACACGTTGCAGGAATTCATGATGCCGTGCTCCGCATCCAGGGGACCGTGCTGGCCCGGATAGATCCAGCACCGCATATGGGGGGTGATCTCCTGGTACATACCTGTACAGTTGACTGTATCAGAAAGACCAATGGCCTTTTCCTCCAGGGCGGCCACGGCCATGATGGGCTTAAACGTGGAGCCCGGGGCTTTCTGGGCCTGGGTCGCATTGTTGAACAGCGGCAGGGACATGTCGTTGTTCAGCTTATTATAGTATTCCGCATCCACTGTACCAGAAAACTTATTGTTGTCATAGCTGGGATACGTCACCAGGGCCCGTACCTCTCCCGTCTTCACATCGGTCACCACGCATCCGGCCGAACAGGGATCCAGGGCCAGCTGGGCCGGGGTGATCTCAATATCCGAGATCTTCTGGCGGATGAACTGGAAGGCATACTCGTCTCCGTTGGCCTCCAGCATCCGGACCTCCGTCTCATCGTAAGCCAGGATATTCTGGGAATACAGGGCCAGGCACAGCTCCTTTCCTGTGACAGAACCGCCGTTTATGAGATACTTATAGATCCATTTTGAAAACTCGCTGTCTGTTTCCAGGTCCCCGATCACATAATCCACCAGGATCTGGTAAATGTGGTCGGCGTCGGAATATTTATCCTCCATCTTAAGCTTCGTGGTGTCGATCCAGTTTTCAGCGATCCCCTTATAAAGATACTCCCTGAGGCTCACCGTCTCCGCCGCCCATGCCTGGTACGTCTCGGAATCCCGGTCGATCCGGTCTCTCACCACCACCTCCTGGGACACCAGGTAGGAATAAATATACTGCATATAGGATTTCTGGTCTTCACCCAGGGAGGCCATGGGAGCCGCATTCTCGTTTAACAGCTCCGACCGGATCCAGGAAAGGGTCTGCTCCCTGGACTGGCTGTACTTGGCGTAGATGGATTTTTCCACCTGGGAGGCCTCCGGGGCAGAAAACGCGTCCATGTCCAGCACATTGTTGTTGATCAGCTGGAAGTACACATCCTTCACCGGAATGGGGATATTGGAGCCCTTTTTGTAATCTGTCTCCTCCAGATCCCGGTTCACCAGCTTGTTGGTGATGATACCGGCCAGCTGCTGCTCCAGAAGATTATAGATCCCGATCTGCAGATCCCGGTCGATGGTCAGATACACGTCGTTTCCGGCCTTGGGATCGGTCTTCTCCACGATCTCCACGATCCGTCCCGTGCTGTTCACATACATGGTCTGGGAGCCCTTTTTCCCCTGGAGCTCCGGCTCCATGGAGGCCTCGATGCCGGTCTTTCCCACCAGATCCGTCAGCTCGTAATCGGGATTGGTCTCCTTGAGCTTTTCCAGCTCATCATCCCATACCTTTCCTGTGTAGCCGATGATGGGCGCAAAGTAAACGCTGTCATTGTAAACGCGGAGGGTGGTCTCCTCGATGGCCACGCCCTTAAGATCCGCCGAGTTTTCCAGAACGTCGGTCATGGTCTCCCGGCTCACGTTGGAGGCGATGGTGGTGGTCATATATTTCTGGTAAGCCGTAAAGCCCATGGTATAACGGATATTGATGATCCCCAGAGCCTCCTCATCCGTAAGCGTCACAGGATCTCCGTCCTCATCCGTCAGCTTATCCAGCCCATAGTCCTTAAATTTGGCGTCGAACATCTCCCTGGGAGTGATATCCGAGGGCGTGCTCCCGTCCTCTGCATCCAGCTCCGAGGGGGATTTTAAGCCGTAGTAGTCGCTGATGAACCGCTTTCTGGCCGTCTCGCTGGAGGTGGTGTAGACCATTTCCCCGGAGGGCTCGATGGCCACGGCAAATTCTCCCCGGACCTTTTCTCCGTGGCGGTTTAAGATCTGCACCAGCAGAAGGAGCATCCGGTTTCTCTCAGCGGTGGTGGTATAATCTCCGTTGTCCTGGATCGTCACATTATAAGCCAGCTGGTTATAAGCCAGGAGATTCCCGTTGCGGTCATAGATATTGCCCCGGGTCCCCGCCAGCATGATGGTTTTTTTTGTTTTGGTCATGTAGTTTTCCTGGTATTCCTCGCCCTCGATGATCTGGAGCCGGAAGATCTGGACGGCCAGGATCCCGAACAGGAATACAAAAAACACTCCCAGGATAAAGGTCCTGGAAGCCAGAAGCTTTTTCAGCGACTCCTTCAGTATCTCATACAGGTCGTTAAGCAATGGTCGTGTCTCTCCTTTTTTTCATCTCTTCCAGCTTCCTGCTGATAAACAGGAACAGGCGGTAAACGGCCAGCGTCGTCACCACCGTGAACACGGTTTCCGGGAGGATGATGTTTATAAGGTAATACCCAAAGCCCAGGCGTCCCCGGAACAGAAAGCCGAATACATACAGGTACAGGTTGTATGCCAGTTCATTGACCACGCTGAGGGCCAGGGGCAGCGTGATATAATCCTCGTAATAATATCTGGTGGCAATGCCGTTTAAATATCCCATCCAGATATAGAACAGCGTATAAAATCCCATGGGGCCGCCGGAGGAAAGGTCCATCAGCAGTCCGGCCACCAGTCCGTAGCACATGCCCGACGCGCTTCCCCGGATAAACCCAAAGGAGAAGATCAGGATCAGCATCAGGTTCGGGTAGGCTGAAAGGAACGGCAGCAGCGGGAACACGCAGGTCTGGACCGAAAACGCCAGCAAAAGCAGGACAAGGTTCAGCGCGATCTGTTTTAAATTACTATTCATCAAATTCAGGCCCTGCCTCCTTTAGATCTGTGATCACCAGCACCTCCTGGAGACGGTCGAACTGGGCCACCGGGATCACGTAGCCGGATTTCGTCAGGTTGTCATTGTAGTCCACCGTGATATCCGTAGCATAGCCGATGAGGATACCCGGCAGGAATTTTTCACTGATGTTGGAGGTTACGATCATATCCCCGTCCCGGATATCGTCGTCCTTTTCCATATATCCCAGGTTCAGCCGCCCCTCCTTGAACAGCTTAAGATCCCCGGACACCATGCACGTATCCCCGGACTGCTGGGCCATGGCGCTGACCTGGCTGGAATCGTCGATGATGGACCGGACCGTGGCATAGTTGGCTCCCACATCCGTGACGATGCCCACTAAGCCGCCGCCGGCAATGACGTTCATATTTTCCTTAATACCGTCGTCCGCCCCCTTGTCGATGCGGAACACAGAAAACCAGTTTCCTGAATCCTTGGCAATGATCCTGGCCCCCACCTTCTGGTACTGCATGTACTGGGTATCCAGCTCATAAAGCTCCCGGAGCCGCTCCAGCTCCTGCTGCTCTGCCCGGAGCCTTGTGTTCTCCTCTGTGAGTTCATCCACCTGGGCCTTTAAGGTCTCGTTTTCCTTCATGGCGTCCTTTAAGCTCCCCAGGGCGCTGGCCTCCTTATAGATGCTTCCGCCCACGGCGTTGATCCCCGACTGGATCGGGACCAGCACATAGCCCACCGCATTCCGCAGCGGATTTAAAAGACTGCCGTTTAAGGATGTAATGCCGATCATGCAGACACAGACTGCCGACAGTCCGAATAAAAAATATCTGGTGTTTTTCATTGTTACAGAATTCCCCGTTCTTTCAGGCTCACATAGGAAGTATCCCCGATTATGATATGGTCTAACAGCGGGATGCCGATCAATTTCCCGGCCTCCTCCACCCGCTTTGTAAACAGGCAGTCCTCCCGGCTGGGGGCAGCGTCGCCGCTGGGATGGTTATGGAGCAGGATCACCGAGGAGCCCCGGTAGCGGAGAGCCTCAATAAACAGCTCCCTGGGCGTGGCCAGGGAGGCGTTGACCGTCCCCTTGGAAATATCCACATCCCGGATCAGCACATTTTTCGTGTTGAGCACCAGGAGCTTCACATGCTCCTGCTCCATATGACGCATCTCCTCCATAAAATAATCGGCGATCACCGCCGGATGGTCGAAGACCAGCTCCCTGCCGGATCGGACCGCCTTCCAGATCCGTCTGGAAAGCTCCCCCACTGCCGCCAGCTGGATGGCCTTCACGTTTCCGATGCCCCGGACTGCCTTATAGTCCGGCAGCGTATGATGAAGAAGGCCGGGAAGTCCCGGAGGATCTCCCAGCGTCAATATCTTCTCTGCCAGAGCCCTGGCAGAAATATCCTTTGTACCGGTCCTCAGGATCACAGCTAAAAGCTCCGCATCCGATAAGACCTCCACGCCCTGTTCCATGGCCTTTTCATAGGGCCGTTCAGAAACAGGCAGGTTTTTCATGGTTTCGGTTCTCTTTTCATTCATTCTGGTACACCTGGCCTTTCCGGCTCTCCAAGTACCTTACTTCTCCCGGTGTCAGATGAAATGATACGTCAGAATGGCGATGATCACGCCAATGATGCTGGCCATGGTGATCCGGATGCTCAAGCCAAAGGTAATGACCAGGATCCCAAGGTTCAGTACCAGGGGATCATTTAACCCAAAGGACTGGCCAAAGTTCAGCCAGGATAAAAACGGCACTCCCGACGCCGCCTCCCCGATGAAGCCGCCTAAGACGATACCGGATAAGACCATGAGCAGAAGCACCCAGGAATTTTTGCTTCTCATGATACTACCTCGCGTATGCTACACAATATAACACATTTTTCCATTCAATACAATGCGTCCGGCCAGAAACCGCCGCCGTCACTTCTTAAAAGTTTCTTTAAATTTTTTAAAGATTTACGATCCCCGCGTCACAAAGCTTCTGTAAGGACATTAAGATCCCCAGCTTTGCATGGTACCAGGTGAGGCCTCCCTGGAAGTAAACGGCATAGGGCGGCTTGATGGGCGCGTCGGCAGAAAGCTCGATGGAGGCTCCCTGGATAAAGGCCCCGGCTGCCATGATCACGTCGGAATCATAGCCCGGCATGGCCCAGGGCTCCGGCGTTACAAAGCTGTCCACCGGTGCTGCCGCCTGGATCCCCTCACAGAACCGGATCACGCCCTCGGGAGTCCCGAAGGTAATGGCCTGGATGATGTCGTGACGGCTCTCGCTTCCGTTGGGAACAACGCCAAAGCCCAGCTTCTCATACAGGTTTGCGGCAAATACTGCGCCCTTTAAGGCCCCGGCCACCACCGTGGGGGCTAAGAACAGGCCCTGGTATAAGGACTGGCTGACGCCCAGGCTGGCACCCACCTCTTTGCCCAGGCCGGGAGCCGTCAGACGGTAAGCTGCCCGCTCGATGCAGTCCTTTCTTCCCACGATATAACCGCCGATGGGAGCCAGGCCGCCGCCGGGATTTTTGATCAGGGAGCCGACGATCATATCCGCTCCCACATCTGTGGGCTCCAGGGTCTCCACAAATTCGCCGTAGCAGTTGTCCACCATGCAGATCACGTCGGGCTTTATGCTCTTTATGAAGGAGATCAGCTCCCCGATCCGCGCCACGGAAAGGGTGGGACGGGTGGCGTAGCCCTTGGACCGCTGGATCTCCACCAGCTTCGTCCGCTCATTGATGGCCTTCCGGATCCCTTCAAAATCAAAGCTGCCGTCGGGAAGCAGATCCACCTGGCTGTATGTGATGCCGAACTCCTTTAAGGAGCCCACGGAATCCCGGATGCCGATAACCTCCTCCAGGGTATCGTAGGGCTTTCCCACCGGGGACAGGATCTCGTCTCCAGGTCTTAAGTTGCCCGAAAGGGCCACCGTCAGGGCATGGGTCCCGGAGATCAGCTGGGGACGCACCAGGGCGTCCTCGCCGTGAAAGGCCCTGGCGTATACCTCCTCCAGGGTATCCCGGCCCAGATCGTTATAGCCGTAGCCGGTGGTGCCTGCAAAATGGATATCGCTGACCCTGGCCTCCTGCATGGCTTTAATGACCTTCAGCTGATTATACTCCGCCACCCCGTCGATCTCCTCAAACCGCTCCTTTAAGGCAGCCTCCGTTTCTCTGGCAAATTTAAGCACTTTCTCGGAAATTCCGAGCTGTTCATACATTCCTGTAAGTTCCATGACTTTATTTTCGCTCCTTCTTCTTTCCTCCGGCCCTGCCGCCGGTTCCCGTTACTCTATGATCTTCCGTTCCTTAAGATCCCTGATCATCCATTCCAGGATCTGATCCCGGTCAAAGGAAAACCGTTCCTGGTCCACCCAGGTCACATCCCGTTCCCGCTTAAACCAGGTCAGCTGCCGCTTGGCAAAATGCCTGGTATCCCGCTTGAGGATATAGACAGCCTCCTCCAGGCTGGTCTCCCCGGAAAGGCAGTCCAGGATCTCTTTGTAGCCCAGGCCCTGCATGGACACCAGATCCCTGGTGCAGCCCATGGCCTTCAGCCTCTCCACCTCGTCCACCAGGCCGTTTTCCAGCATCTCGTCCACCCGCCTGTCAATGCGGGAATAAAGCCTTCCCCGGTCCATATTAAGGACGTAATAGGCAAAGTTGTAGGGCGAGGTCTTCTCTCGCTCTGCGGCGTTGTGGGCGGAGATCTTTTCCCCGGTCTTTTCGTAAAACTCCAGGGCGCGGATCACCCGCTTCACATTGTTTTCATGGATGGCCTCTGCCGATTCCGGATCCCGCTCCATTAACATCTTATGGAGGACCGGCGGCCCTTCCTTCTCTGCCAGCGCCTCCAGCCTGTGCCTGTATTCCATATCTCCGTCGTTTTCCGTAAAATCGATGTCGTATAAAAGGGCCTGGATATAAAAGCCCGTCCCTCCGGCCACAATGGGGATATGGCCGTTTTCCCGGATCCTTTTCATGGCCTTTTTCGCCATATCCTGGAATACCACCACGTTGAAGGCTTCCTCCGGATCCAGCACGTCGATGAGGTAGTGGGGGATCCCGTCCATCTCCTCTTTCGTCACCTTGGCAGAGCCCACGTCCAT
>NZ_JAXXBR010000093.1:0-12252 GCF_037242085.1 Alitiscatomonas sp.
TCTGTTTATTGCAGACAAAACATCCTGTTCCATTACAACAGCCTTAGGGGAAAGTGAGCCGGTTCCCATGTGACCGAAAATACCCTGGGAGCGGCAGAGACAGAAGCCGCGGCCCTGGAGGATCCGCCGGCAGACGAGGCCGGAGCAGCGGCCGGGGATTCCCTGGTCCTGGATTTTACGGAAAGCGACAGGCTTTTGTGGCCGGTACAGGGAAATGTGATCCTGGGATACAGCATGGACACCACCACCTGGTTCCCGACCCTGGAGCAGTATAAATGCAATCCGGCCAACGTGATCCAGAGCGAGGTGAGCACGCCTGTTTCTGCCCCGGCCGACGCCAGGATCCTGGAGGTAGGCGTCAATGAGGAGATCGGCAGTTATGTGCGGCTGGATCTGGGCAACGGCTACCAGGCCGTCTGCGGCCAGTTAAAGGAGATCCCGGTGGTGGAGAACGAGTACGTCAGCCGGGGCGATGTGCTGGGCTATGTGGCCGAGCCCACCAAATATTATTCCCTGGAAGGGGCCAGCCTGTACTTTGAGCTGCTTTCCGGGGACGAGCCTGTGGACGCTCTGGATTATTTGGAGTAGGGGACAGGGAAGAAGCTATAAGGATCTGGAAAAATGGACCGCCTGGAAAATACCCGGCGGTCTGTTTTTTGACGTTAATATGAATTTAATAAAAAGTTCACAGAGTTTTCGTGAAAATATGAGAGAAATATGGTAAACTGTACATAACTTTACAGAACGGAAAGAAACCAGATGAAGGAGGAGCATATGGATTACGGGAAACTGAAGAAAAGCTTTGAGGACCACCGGTTTCTCACCTCGTATTTTGAAACGAAGGAGGAGGCGGCTTCCTATCTGAAGGATAAGATCCGCGGGGAGCGGGTGGGCTTCGGCGGTTCCATGACCTGTCAGGAAATGGGGCTGTACGAGGTTCTGAAGGAAAACAACCAGGTGGTCTGGCACTGGAAGGACGAGATGACTGCGGCAGAGGCCAGAAGAGCGGCCATGGATTCCACCGTATATATTTTAAGCGCCAACGGCGTTTCGGAAACCGGGGAGCTGGTGAATATCGACGGTACGGGAAACCGGGCGGCGGCCAGCCTGTTTGGTCCGGAACGGGTCTTCTATGTGATAGGAAGGAATAAGATCGCCCCGGACCTTCACAGCGCCATTGCCCGGGCTAAAAATACGGCCTGTACGAAAAATGCCAGACGCCTTGGGGTCAAGACGCCCTGTACCGCGTCCGGGGAGCTGCGCTGTTACGACTGTAATAGTCCGGCCCGGATCTGCAGCGCCACAGTGATCCTGGAGCGTCCCTGTAACGGAATGACCGTGGAGCTGGTCTTCATCAACGAGGACCTGGGATATTAGGGCACAGGGAACGGGCGCTTTCGGGCGGATATAGACTAAAGGAGAGAGATGAAATGAATATATTGTTTTTTCTGACACCGAAGAGTGAGGTGGCTTACATCCACGATGATGAAAGCCTCCGGCAGGTTCTGGAGAAGATGGAGTACCATAAATATTCGGCGGTGCCGATCATCAGCAGGCAGGGAACCTATGTGGGGACCATCACCGAGGGGGATCTTCTGTGGTACATAAAAAACCAGCTGGATCTGAACCTTCAGGAAGCAAGAAGGATCCTGATCACCAATGTTCCCCGCCGTTCTGACAATACGCCGGTGAGCATTGACAGCAATATGGAGGACCTTTTAGACAAGGCCATGAAGCAGAACTTCGTTCCGGTCCTGGACGATAAGAAATCTTTTATCGGGATCGTCACCAGAAAAGACATTATGAAGTATTTTGCGGATAAAATGAAAAAAACAGAATAAATGAAAAAATTTTCTTTTCAAAAAACGTCTGATGTGTTATACTGGGCGTCATGAGACGGGGAAATAGGATCCGGCCAGAAATCTGATTCTGACCGGATTTTTTATTTGATAGGAAATTCCTATCAAATAAAAAAGCACTTCGTGCAGAATCGCACTGCGGCGGTATGGAATTTCGTCGCAAATGCGACCCGCCGCAGGCGGAGAATCCTGCAAGAGCAGGATTCTTTCTTGTGCCATGGGGACCGAAGATCCCCTGGGAAATGGATACTCCGCAGGCAATAAATCTGATCCATAGGAGGAAAGAGTGAAAAGAACTGTGAAAAAGAGAACGGGAATGCGGTCGGCAGCGGCTCTTCTTGCGGTCCTTATGGCTGTGCAGAGCCCACTGGGACGGACGGGAGCCATGGGAATGCCGCAGAAAAACCAGAGGACCCGGATGACCGCCACCATGTCGGATGCGGCGGCCGGGGAAGAAGCCTTAGCCGGACTTCTGGAGGAGAGGAACGGGATCCTTAGGGTGGAGGTCCAGGGCGTCGTAAAGGCTCCGGAGACCACCTGGAATGTGGAGCTGTATCCGTCGGAGGAAGAGGATGCCTCCATAGCCGAACCGGCCTTTGGAAGCCTTACCCTGCCGGCCGGAGACGGGAATACATACACAGAGGGGAGCTGTGAGCTGACGGAGCTTCCCGATGGGACGTATGATCTCAGGATGGAGCCGGAAAACGATACGGCCTCCTATGTGGCCTATGAGCAGAAGGGAATCCGGATCCAGGGGGACATGGTCTCCATCCGTTTAATGAACGATGCGCCGGAAAACCACGGATACGGGGAGAGCGGAGCCGGAAGCCGCATCGGCGTTCTGGCCATGGGCGATATCGACGGCAGCGGAGCTGTGGATGAGGACGATAAGGAGGAGCTTCTGAAGCTGGCAGCCTCCGGCCAGGTCCATGACGATCTGTTTTATGACCGGGCCGATCTGAACGGCGACAGTCAGGTGGATCTGGCGGACGTAGCATGTTTTGCAAAGTATTATAAGGAAGATGTAAGGACTGCCCGGGAGATCCGGACCATGCGGATCACAGAGGAAGAGATCCATACGGCGTCCGCCAGCAACGCGGAGATCTCCCAGGGAACGGTGGAGCAGCTGTTTTCCGGTGCGGCCAGCCTTACCCTGGAAAGTGAGGAGGCCATTTCCGGGGAGAATCCGGTGACCATTTCTGCGGAGTTTGGCTCCGGAAAGACCATGGCCGGGTTCGTCATCGACCCGGTGGACGGCTCTGGCAACACCATTGTGGACGGAACTGTTTCTGTGGAGACAGAAAAGGGAAAAGAAAAGGTCTTTGAGATCGAAAACGGAAAAGTAAAGGAACGGAGCCTGGGAAGGGCGCTTCTGGAATTTTTCACAGGAAAAGAGGAGACCGTAAGCCAGGGAGGCCCCATCGTCATCGATCTGAAGGGCCAGACAGCCGTGAAGAAGGTGACCATTAAGGTCAGCCGGACCCTGGGGAACACTGCCCTGGTGGATATTGCAAAGGTGGAGTTCCTGGGGGACATGAAGGAACGGATCCCGGAGCCGGAAATGACAGCGCCGGAGCGGGTGCAGGTGGAGAACGGGGACGCGTCCTTTACCGTGACCTGGCGGAGACAGCCCAATGTGACGGGCTACGAGGTGACGGTCCATGGAGTCAACAGTAAGAAAAACGAGGTGACACAGACCTTCCAGACGGATAAGCCGGAATTCCGGGCAGAAGGCCTGGGAGACGGGGCGCTGGCCAATGGAAATTCCTATGAGATCCAGATCCGTTCGGTGAACGGGGCCTGGAAGAGCCCGGCGGCAGAGGCTGTGGGACAGCCCAGGGCGGCCAGCCTTCCGCCTGCACCGGAAAATATCACGGTGACATCCCGGTATAAGGGGCTTTCCATCAGCTGGAAGGATATGATGGATACAGACAGCTATAACCTGTATTACAGGAAGTACGGCGACTCCCAGGGAGCGTACACGAAGATCCCGGATATCCGGGAGAACCGGTATGAGCTTAAGGGGCTGGAGGATAAGACAAAGTATGACGTTTATCTGACCGGCGTGAACCCGCTGGGAGAGGGACCGGAATCGGTCCACTATACGGGAGTGACGGCGGCCCTGGATCCGCCGGTGACGCCGGATTACAAGCGGATCAATGTGGAGGTGCCGGGAGAGCCGGTGACCGCCCATATCGAGTCGGTGCGCTATGGGTATGATGTCTCCAAAGGTGAGTATGATATTGTAGATGGAAACTATGAAACCTCCTGGGCCCGTATCGACTGGGATTCGGGTGCGACCTATTATGATTTGAAAAAAGCTCCCATTGTGTCCTTTGACAGGTCCTATGAAATGGACACAATGGTGGTGATCCCAGACGGAGAACAGACGTTTTCCTATAATAAGGCAGTGCTTTATTACTGGACAGACCGGAACGACATCCAGGACAGCACAAAGAATTCTGTTTCCGGCGTCCTGGAGAAAAAGACCAGCAACAATAAGGCCTACTACGAATTCCGGGCGGACAGGCCCATTGAGGCCGAGGCTGTGCAGCTGACTTTAAGCGCCAGTGACCGCCGGATCTCCATGGCAGAGCTTAAGTTTTATTACTACAACCCGCTGGAGGACGAGATCATGGACCTTTACGGGGATCCCTACCATGTGAGCCTGCGGCCGGACGTGGACCGGGAGACCATGGGAAAACGGATCCAGAGCCTTAAGGACCGGCTGGACCAGCCGGATCCGGTCAGCGGGGAGCTGCACCCCAGGAAGGAGATCCTGGAAACGGAGCTGGCCAACGCAGCGCGGATCTTAAAGGACGGCGCGCTCCAGGCGGAGATCCTGGCGGTGGACAGCAAGGATACAGGAAACTCCGACAGCCACATCACCTTTAAGGGCGGTCTCAATACGTACCAGCCCCTGGGCGTGACCGCAAGGGCCGGGGAGACGGTTACCGTCTATGTGGGAAGCCCCGCCCATAAGACCGGGGACGGCACCAGGCTTCAGCTCGTTCAGACCCAGTACCATGGAAGCTCTGCTGCCTGGACCAGGACATTGGGGAATTTAAAAGCCGGAGCTAATGATTTTACGCTGGAGGCCCTGGACCATATGGACCTGGAGCGGGGCGGACAGCTTTATGTGGTCTACACCGGAGAGGCAGGCCGGGAGCAGTACGGTGTCCGTGTCAGCGGAGGAACGAAGATCCCGGTGCTGGACCTTTCGGATACAAAGGATCCGGCGGAGCGTCTGAAGCTGGCGGAGGCCTATGTGAACGGGCTGGAGGCCATGGTCCAGGATATGGAGGCTCTCCATAACAGGGATCATCAGGACTATTCTTATGATGAAAAGAACTGTATCTACGGAGCCACGGACATCGTGAGCCGGTATACCATGATCTCCGGCCCCTCGGACCAGATCCTGGAGGGACTGTCCGGGAATACGGCAGCGGAAAAGGCCGCAGCCCTGGAGCAGTCCATGACAGCCATGGATCAGATGGTGGAGCTGTTTTACGCCCATAAGGGCTTAAGCACGGCATCTGATGCCGAGCCCCACAACCGGGTACCGGCCGGCCGTCTGAATATCCGCTACCAGAGGATGTTTGCCGGTGCCTTCATGTACGCCGGAGGCCTCCACATCGGCATCGAGTGGCCCCAGTTTAAAGAAATGGTAAACGGAAAGCCCGTGATTGCGGACGCAGAGGGAAGGTATCAGTCCGGCAGCCTGTTCGGCTGGGGGCTTTCCCATGAGATCGGCCACGAGATCAACGAAGGGGCCTACGCGGTGGCAGAGGTGACCAATAACTACTATCCGCTGCTGGCCCAGGCCAGGGATACCAATGATTCCCTGCGGTTCAAGTACGAGGACGTATTTAAAAAGACCACCTCGGGAGCCAGGGGAAAGGCGTCTGACGGGGCGGTGCAGCTGGCCATGTACTGGCAGCTCCATCTGGCCTACGATATGGGAGGCTATAATTTCAAGACCTTTGATACCAGCAAAGAGCAGCTGGAAAATCTGATCTTTGCCAGAATGGATTCCTATGTGCGTAAGCCATCCTCGGCACCGGGAGCGGAAGGAAATAAGCTGAAGCTTTCCGGGACCGATAAGGACAATGTGCTGATGCGGCTGGCGGCGGCTGCGGCCCGGAAGGACCTTCTGGACTTCTTCCGCCACTGGGGCATGGAGCCGGACGCAGACACTGTGCGCTATGCCTCCCAGTTTGAGAAGGAGGAGCGGGGCATCTGGTTCGCCAACGATGAGAACCGGGTATGGCAGATGGAAAACCGGAACACCTCCCAGAAAACGGAGTCTTCCGCCAAGGGAAGCGTTCCCCAGGGAACCATCCAGTATGTGAATGGAGAAAACCAGGTGAACCTGGAGATCTCCGGGGACACAAACGTATGGATCTACGAGATCGTCCGCTGCGAAAGGGACGGCGGAACGGAGAAAAAGCAGTCTGTGGGCTACGCATACGCACATGATGGAGAGGCTGTATTTACGGATGTGGCCGCCACAGCCAACAACCGGGTCTATACGTATGAGATCACCGGATACGACAAATGGCTGGAAAAAACGGAGCCAGGAAGGACAAAGGAGGTCAAGGTGAGCCACAGGGGCGACATCGACCGGACCTTATGGACCGTCAGCACCAACCTGACCAACAGTGAGCTGGAGGAGCCGGGAGAGGATCATCCGGATACCTATGTGCAGCCAGGGCTGGAAAAGATGGTGGATCTGGAGACTGAGGGCGCTGTTACCACCTTTACAGGCTCTGTAAAGGCCGGCCAGACGCCGGAGATCGTCCTGGAATTAAACCAGCCGGAGCTGGTGACCGGGCTCGTTTACACGGCGGCCGAGGGAACTCCCATAGGAAAATTCAGCGTCAGTGTCAGCCAGGACGGAAGCTCCTGGGAGAGGGTCCCGGTGAGCGCAGATACATTTACCCTGGAAGACGGCAGCCAGACCGTGTACTTCCATGACGGCACCGTTCTTTATACGTACGACGCGGCCTTTGTGAAGCTGACGGCAGACGGCCAGGGAGGCCGGGAGCTTTCCATATCGGATCTTTCCCTGCTGGGCCAGACAGGAGACAATGTGGAAATGGATGCAGCCGGTATGGGCAGGCTCATGAAGGACTTTGCCATCAACGGCGGGGCAGACGGAGTGATCCCGGAGGGCAGCATCGTGTTTACAGGAACTTATAAGGGAAACCCGGCCTATAACGTGGTGCTTTTATGGGACGAAAAGGGTCAGATCGTGGGAGGAACGGATGCGGATGGAAACATCCAGGCAGAATCCCTGATCCTGGCAAAGGTTCCGGAAAACGGCCTCCTGGGAGAGGTCAGCGACGGCATCTGGATCTATTACCTGCCGGAGGGGACCAGTCTTCCAGAGCATGTCCGGGCAGAGCTTTACCGGGTGGACGATGCGGAGACTTTGGAGGGCCAGAGGACCGTCAGCTCCAGTCTGACCATAACGGTTCCGGAACAGCTGCCGGAGCTGGAGCTGGATCCCGGCTCCGGCCCGGCGGCCGGGAATGAACGGCTGAGGAAAAGAGACGGCCTTGGGGGCCGGACCAGAGAAGGAGAGAAGAATTAAGTGAGACGAAGGATCATAGGAAGCCTTATGGCCGCGGCATTTATAGCCGCGGGGACGGGGATCGCTGCCCTGGCTGCCGGAGGCGGATATATTCAGATGGAGTCTGGAAAGAAGGAGAACCAGGTAAGGATCTCCCTGGATTTTTCCGGAGACCGGGAATTCGGGAAATACATGGAGGATATTGGGGCTGTCCAGGTGGATCTGGCCCTGGAGACCCCGGAACCGGAAGATATCACCCGGGCAGAGTTTACCTTTGAAGCCAGTATCCAGAAGGATCCGGATGTGAAGATCCGGGATGGGATCTTTTTAGAGGATACTGGCCGGTTCAGCATTTTCCTGGCTGGAAACGGAACGGGAGACGGCCTGTTTAACGGCGGGAAAAAGCTGGAGCTGGGCGTGCTCCAGACGGCCTCCACGGAGGACATCACCCTCCGGGTGGAACGGATCGCCGCAGCAGCCGGAGAGGAGCTGGTCTTTGAAACGGACGGAGGAAGGGAAACCGAGTTTCTGCTGAAAGCCACTGACCCCGGAGAAGACCAGGGAGAGAACGGCGGCTCCGGAGACGGAGATAACTCTGGAAATGGAGATGGTTCTGGAGGGGAAGATGGAAACGGCGGAGATCCCGGAGACGGAGATGGTTCCGGGGATGACGGCACCAGCGGCGATGGAGACGGCACTGACGGAAATACCGGCAATGGCCAGGGAAATAACGGCGGTTCCGGGAATGGATCCGGAAACGGCTCCGGCGGCAGCTACCGCCCTGTGAAGAGCACAGGCTTTATCTGTCCCCAGGTATCTGCCAGAGAGACCGCAGGCCAGTGGATCCAGACAGGAGAGGACTGGCAGTTCCGGTTTTCTGGCGGCGCGATGGCTATGGACTGCTGGATCTTTAAGGGCGGCGAATGGTACCATATGGGAGCAGACGGCCTTATGGACCGGGGCTGGCATTACCAGAAAGAAACAGGAAGCTGGTATTATCTTAGGGAGAACGGCGCCATGAAAAAGGGCTGGATCCAGCTTTCCGGCATCTGGTACTACCTGGGAACGGCAGACGGCCGCATGGCTGTGGGCTGGCAGAGCATCGGTGAGAAATGGTATTACTTAAATCCGGCGGAGCCTGTGCCTGTGCCGGCAACGGATCCGGTCACCGGACAAACGGTGCAGAGCACGGAGGGACAGCTTCCCTACGGGGCCATGTACCAGAACCGGAAGACTCCCGACGGCTTCATGACAGGAGCCGACGGAGCCTGGATGGAATAGGAAACGTCAGGAGAAACAGAAGACAGCTTTGGCAGACAGCCGGCGTCCATGGAAACTGCATCCATGGACGCCGGTTTTTTATGTCATAGGAAAGTACGTCCCATGACATAAAAAACGCTCCGCGGGGATCGCCATGCGGCGGAAGGGAATTATGCCGCAGAAGCGGCCCGCCGCAGGCGGAGAAGCCCGCAATCGGGCTTCTTTCTTGTAGGAAACTGTGGCAAAGGCGCTCCGCAGGGACCGCCATGGGCCGAAGGGAAGAAAGGCACCGGGACCTGTCCTCTGGCCTGGAAAAAGGAAACAGGCCTTCTATGTACCGGAACGGGAGAATATGCATACCTTATTACTAGAAAATGAAAGGAGAAGGAGCTTATGAATTGTAATCAGAATCCTGACGGGACCGCCCGTATTCCCGGGATGATGCCTGTTCCGGGACCTGGACCGGTCCATGTGGATGGAAATATGCCGGGCGTCTGGGACCGTTTTCCGGTGGGCATGGGCTATGTTCCCATGCAGAACTGGGAAACGCCCTATCCCATAAGCCACGGTTTTATGCAGGGAACGATTTTCCCGTCTTTAGATTATCCGTTTATGATGGGAGGGTGCAGAAAATGGCAGAGATGAATTGTGGAGCCAGCGGAAAAGATCCCGGCGTAACGGGACAATGCTGTAAGAAGAGCTGCCAGGGCCAGATCCAGGTCCAGGCTTCCGCCCAGGCCAGACCCCAGGTCCAGACCTGCTGCCGTCCGGTCTGTCCGCCCCCGGCCCCCGGCGGAGGCGGCTGCGGATTTCCTGGTATGTATCCGCCGGCAGGAACTGCCTGCGGGATCCGTCCCGGTACGGGCCAGGGCTGCGGGATGTGTCCGGGAATGGATCCGTCCCGGCAGGCGCTGATGAAGCAGATCAACGAGGCCAGCTTTGCTGTGGATGAGGCGGTCCTGTTCCTGGACACCCATCCGGACTGCGCCCAGGCCATGCAGTATTACCAGAGCGCTGTCGGCGCCAGGAAAGCGGCCATGGACGCATACCAGAGCCGGTTCGGCCCCCTGCTGGTGGATGACGTTATAGGGAATACCTGGACCTGGGTGACGGAAAAATGGCCCTGGGAAGGAGGATGTTAATATGTGGAGGTATGAAAAACGGCTTCAGTACCCGGTAAATATCAAGGAGCCCAACGCGGGGCTGGCAAAGCTGATCATTAGCCAGTATGGCGGCCCAGACGGTGAGATGGGAGCGTCCATGCGCTATCTTTCCCAACGGTATTCCATGCCCTATGGGGAGCAGAAGGCAGTGCTTACGGATATAGGCACCGAGGAGCTGGCCCATCTGGAAATGATCGCAGCCATTGTTCACCAGCTCACGAGAAACCTTTCGGCAGAGGAGCTGGAGGCCCAGGGCTTTGCTCCCTATTATATCGACCATACGGCCGGGATCTGGCCCCAGGCGGCGGGCGGGATCCCCTTCAATGCCTGTGAGTTCCAGTCCAAGGGCGATCCCATCACAGATCTGTTTGAGGATCTGGCAGCAGATGGTGCAACTACATAAGTGCAACATAGAAGTGTTAAGTAGAAGTTCTATATAATCTGGTGTGCCAGACACCAGATTTTACAGAACTTAGAAATTCCAATGTATTTCAATCGGGACATTTCTTGTCCCTGGAATCCGTTTTCCTACTAATATATAATCAATTAGAGTTTCAACGGTTTCTCTGTCTAAATGTTCAAGATTTGTGTATTGCTCAATAAGCTGGCGGCGATTATCGCCTGTCTGGATTTTTCTCTCAATTACATCAAGCTGTTTTTGCGTTTCAATCACCAGCTTTTCAAGCCGTTCTCTGTCATTTGTGAAGTCTTTTGACAAATTCAGGAAATCATTTTCGGAAAGAATCCCTTTTACTTTATCAAGATAAAGTTCTCTGATTACCTTTGCGTCTTCTTCAATCTTTTTTTGATAAGTAGCAAGTTGTGTTTCTAAAGCAGTTTTTTTCTCCTTTACGTTGGAGTGAAATTCCACGTTCTGTTCCAATTCATCTTTATCAAGATATTCTTGTGATAACTTGTTCAGTTCAGAAATAACTGCCTGCTCCAACTTCTTCACAGAAATAAATGAGCCTATGCAAGCGTCCTTTGCAACATGGCGATTTGAACATTGTAAATAATGTCTTCCATCTGTCTGTTTATTAGAACGCATGGTATAGCCACAGTTCATGCAGCGAGCTTTTCTGGCAAACAGCCCTATGGTTCCTACTGTAAATGGTTTTGCTTTTTCAGCTACCATAGATTGTACTCTATCCCAAAGTTCACGGTCAATAATCGGTTCGTGTGTTCCCTCTACTCTGTACCATTCCTCTTTAGGTCTAGGCTTATTTTGTTTTGTCTTATACGAAACACTGCCATATTTTCCTTGAACCATATTTCCGATATAAATTTCATTTGTCAGCATATCGGAAATAGCAAAATATTTCCATAAGGTACTATTTTTTCTGGTAGGCTGCTTATAGCGTAAACCATGAAGCCGTTTATATTCCGTAGGGTTTGGAATCCCACGGTCATTCAGCATACGGGCAATCGCTGTTTTGCCATATCCCTGTGAAAATAAAGTAAAAACTTCTCTGACAACAGCAGCAGCTTCTTCGTCAATAATCAGGTGTCCCTTTTGCTCAGGGTCTTTTTTATAACCATAAAGAGCAAATGCACCAATATGAAATCCATTCTTCCGGCGGTCAGCCAATACGCTGCGGATGTTTTCTGACATATCCTCTAAATACCACTCATTAACCAGACCATTGATTTGTCTTGATTTTTTGTTTCCTTTATTAGCGGTATCTGCATTATCTACAATACTGATAAAACGAATCCCCCAGATAGGAAACAATCCGTGTATGTATTTTTCTACCAACTCTAACTCTCTGGTAAATCTGGATTGTGTTTTACAGAGGATAATATCAAATTTTCGGTGTTCAGCGTCATTTAACAGTTTGTTAAATTCTGGTCTTCGTCTATCTGAACCAGTATAATCATCATCACTGTATATATTGTAGACTTCCCAGCCTTGTTCCAATACATATTGAATCAGCATGGATTTTTGATTTTGAATACTGTTACTATCATCAGTTTCATGTTGTTTGTTTCTATCTTCTTCTGATAAGCGGCAATAAATAGCAACTTTTGACTTTGTGTTCATCATATTTTATCTCCCTTAAAGAGAAGATAAAACAAACATTCCACCTACACTTATTATACCGTGTTGGGAAATGTTTGTCTATCATTTTACAGGTAATACCTGCCCTTTGGATTTTTCTAATTGATTGATAAGTTCTATCCATTTTTGATTGAACTCTTTTTTTAATGCCGACTTATCTTCACACTTAAATACATTTTTGCAGGAAATTTCTGCTTCTTTTGGCATAATTCCACCTCACAGTCTTTACTATGTTTACAGACTATGCAAAAATGCTTGTTCATTATGAAAGAATCATCCTTAGCAAACCGAACAGCTTTCGCTAAAGCTCATGGGAATCTCACCCCTGCATGGTTC
>NZ_JAXXBR010000115.1:0-12209 GCF_037242085.1 Alitiscatomonas sp.
GGGATGAAGAGAAATAAATTGTATTATATTTTGTTCGTGCTGTATATTCTGGCTACGGCGTTTGTTCTTTATGTCAATGGGATCTTTACAGGAAACGTGGCATCGTTCCTGAACCTGGCCATCAACGGCGTATTCCTTCTGGTGATAGGGATCCTGTTCGTGATCTGCGGTTTCAGCTTTGCCAGGCTTAACCGGTGCACCGACGAGCTGGTCCGGGTCACAGAGGAGATCCAGAAAGAATACAAAGAGGCAGGGGAAAAGAACCTGTGGGCCAGCTACTGTGAACGCAAGGAGCTGTTCCAGGATGTGGCTTTAAAGGATGCCTTTGGAAAGTATCTGATGCGGATGAAGACCTTAAAGACCCGGTACGGGTATACCTCTGTCTGCGATGTGGAGGAGTACATAAACGAGGATCTGCTGGACCAGGCGGGCATGACCCACTTTAATTCGGCCATGGGCGGGACTCTTACCGGCCTTGGCATCCTGGGAACCTTCCTGGGGCTTTCCATGGGACTGGGATCCTTCAACGGAAACGATATCTACACCATTTCCGACAATGTGGGCCCGCTGCTTTCGGGCATGAAGGTGGCCTTCCACACATCGGTATACGGTATTTTCTTTTCTCTGGTATTTAATTTTGTATACCGGAGCCTGATGGCAGACGCTTATGGAAAGCTGGACGGCTTTCTGGCAGCCTTCCGTCAGTGCGTTCTTCCCCAGCCGGTGTCAGAGCGGGAAAATTCCGCTTCCATGCTGGTGTACCAGGCGGGAATGGCCGATTCCATGAAAAAGATCCTGGAGCTTTTAAAGGGAAATGCCGAGGAGCAGACCCGTGGCGTGGAGCGGATCGTGGCCCAGGTGATGGAAACACTGGAATACTCCATGGGAGCCAGCTTTGCCAGTCTGGGGGATACCATGAGATCTGCCGGCGAGGCCCAGATGGCCTATGCAGAATCCGGCAGACAGCTGACGGAGGCAGCAGAGAAGCTTCTGGATTCCAGCCGTGCCCTCCAGGCCTCGGTGGCTCAGGAGATGGAGCGCCAGGTGGCCTTTGCCAGAGAGCTGCGGGAGCAGAAGGAGGACCTGGCAGCAGCCTGCCGGGAGATGACTGAAGACGTGGGAAACCAGATCCACACCTTTCATCAAATGAGGAATCTGTATGAAAAATAGAAGAAAAAACAGGGAGGCCTTTGGGGAACACAGCTACTGGCAGTCCTACTCGGATATGATGGCGGCGCTGCTTCTGGTGTTTGTGCTGATCATCGCCATCACTCTTGCCATCTACCGCCAGAAGACCGTGGACCTGGACCAGGCCAGGCTGGACCTCAATGCAGCCCAGACAAAGCTGGACCAGGCGGCTCTGGAGCTGGAGGATTTCCGGGCAAAGATCGAGCTGTCCAACGAGGAACTGAATAAGTCCCTGGCAGAGCTCCAGGAGGCCTACGCCCAGGCGGCTCTCACAGAGGAGGAGTTAAATAAGGCGTATCTGGAGATCGAGGACGCCCAGAATGAGCTGGAGGTAACGAAGAATGAGCTCCAGGATATCGTGGGGATCCGTACAGATATCATCGGAGCCCTTCAGTCGGCCTTCAATAACTCCGCCATGTCCGTGGATGCCCAGACCGGCTCCATTACCTTCTCCTCGGACGTGCTCTTTAACTATAACAGCGCCGTTCTGACGGATGCCAGCAAACAGACCCTCAGGGAAACGATCCCCATGTACCTGGGCGTTCTTTTAAGGGACGAATACCAGGATTACATTGCGGAGATCATCATCGAGGGCCATACGGATACGGTGGGAAGCTATCTGAGCAACCAGCAGCTTTCCTATAACCGGGCCAATTCTGTGGCCAGGTTCTGTCTGGATTCCGGCAACGGCTTAAACGAGGCGGAGATCGCCAGGCTCCAGCAGGTGCTGACGGTCAATGGCCGTTCCTTCAGCAATCCGGTGTATACCGCAGAGGCTCCGGGAGCGGAGCTTCAGGTGGACATGGACGCTTCCAGGCGGGTGGAGATCAAGTTCCGGCTGAAGGAGGACGAGATGATCGAAAAGATCTCGGAGATCCTGAGGGACTAGAGGAAAAGCAGAGAAAAATAGGAATAGAAGCGGAACGAGGGGACGGGAACTGTCCCCTCGTTGACGTGTGTCCGGCATTTTGCTATACTGAAAGAGAGTGTTTTCACTATTATCTGGAAAGGAATGAAAGGGGTATGACAAAAATAAGAGGAAGAGTGAAGGAACTATGGCTGGATTTTCTGTATGATATTGCCGGTGGATTTTTACAGGCAGTGGCTCTCCACTGCTTCATCGACAGCATCGACATCGCTCCCGGAGGGGCTACCGGCCTGGCCATCCTTCTGAACCGGTTCACCTCCCTGCCCATCGGTATCCTGACGTTTGCAGTGAATGTCCCGCTTCTGATCGCTGCATGGATCTATCTGGGGAAGGGGCGGACCATAAAGACCCTGAAGACAGTGGCGGTGCTGACGGTGATCCTGGACTTCATCATCACGCCTTATGTGCCGGTCTATACGGGAGACAAGATGGTGTCCTGTATTTTTGGCGGCGTGCTCATGGGGGCCAGTCTGGCCGTGGTGTTCATGCGCGGCTCCACCACCGGAGGCGGTGACATCGCAGCCAAGCTGCTCCAGAAGTACCGGCCCCATATGCAGACGGGGACGGCAGTGATGCTGACGGATATGGTGATCATCGGCGCATCCATGGTGGTGTTCGGAAATATCGAATCCGGTCTTTACGGCCTTATTAATATGGTGGTGTCCACCTATGTGATCGATATCATGCTTTACGGTATGAATAAGAGTACCATGGTGACGGTGATGTCCCCCAAGGTCCAGGAGATCGGCGACCAGCTGATGGAGCATCTGGGCCGGGGCTGTACCTTCTTTAAGAGCCGCGGCGGCTACGCCAAGGTGGAGGGAGAGACCCTGATCTGTGTGGTGGACCGGAAGCAGTTTTATAAGGCGAAAAAGATCATCTACGGAATCGACGAGGATGCGTTTGTGATCGTTTCCGAGGCCAAAGAGGTGTATGGAGAAGGCTTTCTGGATTCCGACTGGGAGGTATAAGGTTCCGGAGAGAAAAGAAAAAACGGCAGACGGGCAGGATCTTTATCCGCCCGGACTGCCGCTTTTTATATCAGATATTTTTATTGAAAACCTACTGGATATAGGGGGCTGCGACTGCGTCGATGGCAGCCGGATCCTTGGCGGCCCACTGCTCATAGGTCATGCCGGAGGCAGCCACGGTCTTTCCTAACTCCACTAAGAAGGCTGGGATCTGGCCTTCCAGGATCGTTCCGGCCTCCCGGCCCATGGTCTCTCCGCCCTGGAGCTCGTTTCCGTTTACATAGAGGACAAAGGCCGGAAGCGGCTTCTTGTCCACCATTTTCACGCCGCCGCGGAAGCCGATGGCACCGGTCTGGTGGGTTCCGCAGGAGGAGGGACATCCGGAGATATGGATCTGGGGAAGGGCTCCGTCGGGGATCCCGGCTTCCCGTACTGCATGGACGCAGGCGGAAAGGAGAGCCTGGGAGTCGCGGACGCCCACCTGGCAGATGCTGGCCCCGATGCAGCTTACGGACGTTTCAAATAAGGTTTCTGCACCATCACCAGTGGCAGCCAGGACCAGTTTTGCCTCGTCTCCGGTGAGGTTTACGATATAAGCGGTCTCATCGGGAGCCAGGCGCATCTCAGCGTCTTCCATATCAGCCAGAAGATCACTGAGGGCACAGAAGGTCACGGGATCAGGCTGGCCTCCCAGAGGATGCCATACTACGGTATAGAGGCCGTCCTGCTTCTGGGGGATCACACGGGCGCCGCAGGCAGCGGAGCCGTTGCCCTTTTTGGAGATCTCCCAGGGAGCCACGGCCAGATCCAGGTTTTCACCGGACGCCAGCACCTGGTTTAACTTTTCCAGGAAGGCCCCGGCATATTTTTCCGGTCCGCCTAAGATCTCCTGCATATAACGGGTGCGGGCCTTTCCGCGGTTTTCATAGTTTCCGTAGGCGCGGAAGGTGAGCCACATGGCCTTTACATAGTAAAGGATCTTTTCCGGCTCCACGGCTTCAGCGACCTTGACGCCGAAGCGGGGATTGTTTCCCAGGCCTCCGGCGCTGTAAACGTCAAACTTTCCATCGGGTCTGGCTGCAAAGCCCAGATCTCGGAAGGTGGCATGGGTCAGGTTCTTCGGGGAGCTTGAGAAGGCCACTTTTAATTTCCTGGGCATTTTTTCTGCCTTGATGAAGTTCATCAGATAGTCGGCGGCCGCCTCCGCATAGGGCATAACGTTGAAATACTCGTCCTTTTCCACACCGGAGAGAGGGGAGCACATGACGTTTCTCGGGAAATCTCCGCCGCCGCCCATGGTCACGATCCCGCAGTCCAGGGCCCGTTCCATAATATCAAAAACGGCTTCCTGCTGGAGGTCATGAAGCTGGATGGTCTGGCAGGTGGTAAAGTGGATCCGGGATACCTTGTGGGTACGGACCGCTTCTGCAACAAAGGCCAATTTTTCTCTGGTAACGCGGCCGGCAGTCATACGGAGACGCAGCATGCTGGCTTTTCCGCCCTTCTGGGCGTAGCTTCCATACAGGCCGGAAAAGCCCTTATAGGCCATTTTGTCCAGATCGCCTGCATAAAAGGCAGTTGTTTTTTCCCTGAATTCCGGCAGATCGGCTTTCCAGGACTGGGGATCGATTCGATTCATATTCATTTTCCTTCCTTATAATTAGGATATACAGATTTAACGTACAGGTCCGGATGCCGGACCGCGTCATGAAAAAACAGTCCGGTATCCATGGATGGGGCAGAGAACGCCTGCCCGGTCTCATGATTCCATTGTAGCATAAGAGAAATTTGGTGGCAAGAATATTTCATAGGAGAGAAAAAGGAAAAAAGAACCGCCCAGAACGGCTTCCGCAGGGGAGGCACTTTCCGGACGGATCCAGAGGGGGACGGGAAAGATCACAGATCGAGTCCAAGGGACTTGGCGTATTCACGGGATTCCTCATACCACTGGTTGTAAAGATCCTGCTCCAGCACCATGTCGATGATCTCATTGATCCGATCCGTCAGCTCGTCTTCGCCTTTGGGGATCCCGATCCGGATCCCCTGGGTGCTTTCATCTACAGTAAAGTAAAAATCCGGAAGGATCATCAGTCCGCTTTCCGGGGTGGAATCCAGATAGAGCTGTGCCATTTTCAGCGAGGCGGCCGCAGCGTCGGCACGGCCTGTCTGCACCATCAGAAAGGCGTCATTGGCAGAGGAGACCAGATTCAGCTTTCCGCAGTCCGGGAGCTGTTCTTTTACGAACAGTTCCTGGAGAGAGCCGTTCTGTACGGTGATGGTCCTGTTTTTTAGATCTCCTGCACCGGTGATCGTTCCGGCATCCTCCTGGCGGATCAGGAGGCCGTAGGCCTTCTGGGGATCCTCACTGCCGAAATAATATCCTTTGGAGAGGTTCATGGCTTCGGCCCGCTCCGGCGTATAGGCCAGGGCGGAAATGGCCAGGTCATATTTCCCGGACGTGATGCTTCCCAGCACGGTGGTAAAATCCATGGGCTTCAGGCGCAGTTCCACTCCCAGCTCGTTGGCGATATAGTTGGCCAGCTGGATGTCAGAGCCCGCATACCGGTCCTGACCGGTTTTTGTGGTGTCGATAAATTCGTTGGGGGCAAAGGAAGGCTCGGTGGCCACCTCGATATATCCCCTCTCTAAGATTGCGTCAAGACGGGAGGAATGGACGCTCTCACCGCCAGTCTGGGAGACCGTATGATGGGTGGATGCCTCAGCGGTGGTACATGCGGTGAGCGCAGCCACGGAAAGGGTCATCAGGGCAGTGAGAGATGCGAAAAATTTTACTTTCCTCATGGGAAAATCCTCCTTCTTGTGGTATTTTGATATTTTTATAAATTAGCAATTTATCATGGTAAAATGCTAACATAGTGAAGAGTATAACCTTAGGATCCGGAATTGTCAAGTCCTTTTATAGGGCTTCCTTTGGAAGGGCCGCCTTTGTAACCGCGGTTTTTATGGCGTTCATCAGAGCCATGGAGGTATACTGGGAGCCTGCGGGATATTCAAGGCCCTCCAGGGACTGGCTTTCCAGGATCTGGGCGGACAGGGCATCCATGGACGGCTGCATCAGAGGATACATGGCGGCCACAGAGTCGCTTAAGGGAACCAGGGTCACGGCGCTTATGCGGTCCGGGCTCACGGCCACCTCCACGTTTACGTTCTGGCGGCCCAGGGATAAGGAGGCCGAGTAGACTCCCGGCGCATAAACGGCCGGGGAAACGCTTTCGGCAGTGGGAGCCGGAGCTTCTTTTTCAGAACGGAACATGAAGAAAAACAGCAGGATCAGAAAGATGGCCAGGCCGATGAAGATGGCAGTGTAGATGATCTCCTTCATCCGGAGGACAACGATTTTTGTTTTGGAGCTCATGGGTCAGTTCCTTTGGGATTCTTTGTTTGTTACAGCTTATGAAAACCCAGGGGTCAATATGACGGGAGGTCTTGTAAAAAGCGGGTTCTCCCATTATAATGGAAACTGACATACTGCGGAGGAAAAGGCCGCAGGATGGGGTGACTTTATAATCAGGAGGTAAGGACAATGGATTTAAGAGAACGGAAAGAGTTTGAAGCCCGGGTACCGGAGATCGCAGCGGCTGTGGAAAAGAAGCCGGTTGGCTGGATCAATCCACGCCTGGTATCCATGAAGGAGCTGCCAAAGGATCTGGCGGTGACGGTGGAGGATATTGACGATGCAGAGGCGAGGCTTGAGCGGTTCGCGCCGTATATCAAAAAGCAGTTCCCGGAAACTGAAAAGGACGGCGGACTGATCGAGTCTCCGTTTGTGGAGATCCCGAAGATGAAGGAGCTTTTAAAGGAGCGCCATGGCTGTGAGCTTGCCGGAAGGCTTTACTTAAAAGAGGACAGTCAGCTGGCCATTGCCGGCTCCATCAAGGCCCGGGGCGGGATCTATGAGATCTTAAAGTATGCGGAGACCCTGGCCATTGAAAACGGGCTTTTAAAGACCACGGACGATTATTCCATCCTGGCTTCCCAGGAATTTGTAGATTTCTTTGGACGTTATACGATCCAGGTAGGCTCCACAGGAAACCTGGGCTTAAGCATTGGTATCATCAGCGCGAAGCTGGGCTTTAAGGTCATTGTCCATATGTCCCATGACGCCAGACAGTGGAAGAAGGATCTTTTAAGGAGCAAGGGTGTCACGGTGAAGGAATATGAGTCCGATTACGGGGAAGCCGTAAAGCAGGGACGGAAGGAATCCGACAGCGACCCTACCAGCTATTTTGTGGATGACGAAAATTCCAGGGATCTGTTCATGGGATACAGCGTGGCTCCCAGAAGGTTAAAGAAACAGCTGGAGGCAGCTGGAGTTTTCGTGGACCAGGATCACCCGCTGTTCGTATATCTGCCCTGCGGCATCGGAGGAGCGCCGGGCGGCATTGCCTATGGCTTAAAAACCGTGTTCGGTGACAATGTCCACTGCTTCTTTACAGAGCCGGTGGATTCCTGCTGTATGCTGTTTGGCATGGCCACGGGACTCCACGACCAGGTCTGCGTCCAGGATTTCGGCATCTCCGGAAAGACCCACGCCGACGGACTGGCAGTGGGACGGCCGTCCGCCTTTGTCGGCAAGTTCATGGAGCCCATGTTAAGCGGGATCTTTACCACCGGAGACGCAGTGCTCTATGATTATATGCGGGATCTGATGGAAGCAGAAGGTGTGTTCATCGAGCCCTCCTCCTGTGCCGCCTTTGCCTTTGCAGAGGTTCCGGAGCGTCTTGGGGATTACATTAAGAGCCAGGGACTGGAGGAAAAGCAGGAAAACATCACCCACATCGCCTGGGCCACCGGAGGAAGACTGGTGCCGGAAGATGTGAAAGAGGAATACGTCCACACCCATCTGGCCTGATCCCCGGCGGTCCGGTGTCCCGGACCGGGGAAGGACGAAACCCCTTGAAAAAGGGACGGCCGGATGGTAGAATATCAGTCGGAAGGCATGTAAATCATATAGGAGGAAATCATGTATAACAATTTAAACGAAGAGTTATTTGCATTTATTAAAAAAAGCCCCACCAGCTTCCATGCCATTGCCGCTATGGAAGAATATATGGAAAATGCCGGAGCTGAAAAGCTTTCCGAGGGCAGCGTATGGAACTTAAAAGAAGGCGGCACCTATTATGTGACAAGAAATAAATCCGCCATCATCGCGTTCCATGTTCCCAGTAAGGAATTTACCGGCTTCAATATCGCCGCCAGCCACAGTGATTCCCCGTCCTTAAAGATCAAGGAAGATCCGGAAATGAACGTGGAGAACCAGTATGTAAAATTAAACGTGGAAAAATACGGCGGAATGCTCTGCGGACCGTGGTTTGACAGACCCCTTTCCGTGGCCGGCCGTGTGATCGTTCAGGATGGAAATAAGCTGGAGACAAAGCTTGTGGACGTAGACCGGGATATTTTAATGCTCCCCAGCCTGGCTGTCCATATGAACCGGGACGTCAACGACGGATATAAGTACAATTTCCAGAAGGACATGCTCCCCTTATTCCGGATGCATGGCTCCAAGACGGATTTCCTGTCCATGATCGCCGCTGAGGCAGGAGTGGAAAAGGAGAACATCAAGGGCAGTGACCTGTTCCTTTACGACAGAATGGAAGGAAGAGTATGGGGCGCAGAGGATGAATTCATCTCCGCGCCGCGTCTGGATGACCTTCAGTGCGCCTTCACATCCATGAAGGGCTTTTTAAAGAGCCAGAGCGAGAAGAGCGTTTCCGTTCTCTGCGTAATGGACAACGAGGAAGTGGGCAGCGGCACGAAGCAGGGCGCAGGCTCCACCTTCCTTTACGATGTTCTCCGCCGGATCAACTTTTCCATGGGAAGAAGCGAGGAGGAATACTGGACAGCCGTGGCAGCCAGCTTCATGATCTCCGGCGACAACGGCCATGCGGTCCATCCCAACTATGCGGATAAGACAGATCCCACCAGCCGTCCGTATTTAAACGGCGGTATCGTGATCAAGCACAGCGCCAACCAGAAATATACCACCGACGCTGTTTCCGCAGCCGTAATGCGCTGTCTCTGCGACCGTGCAGGCGTGCCCTACCAGAACTTCTTAAACCGCTCCGATATGTTAGGCGGCTCCACTCTGGGCAATATCTCCAACTCCAAGGTATCCTTAAATACCGTGGACATCGGACTGCCCCAGCTGGCAATGCATTCCTCTTATGAGACTGCAGGCGCTAAGGATATGGAGTACATGGTAAAAGCCTTCGAGGAATTCTATAAGTCCTCCATTTCCGTATCGGAAGACGGATCCTTTGAGATCCAGTAAACATACTGGACAGATCCGGCAGCTTATTTTATACTGTATGCAAGGACAGAGGCCAGGACATCAAGTTTGTCCCCGGCCTCTGTATTTGATTTACGGGAGGAAAATATGATGCTGGAAAACCTTGTGATGCTGGCCTTCGTGGCCGTTCTGATGTTCTGCGTGGCCTTTGGGGTCCCAACGGCCGCCGCCCTCATAGCGGGATATGTGATATTTATCCTTTATGGGATGAAAAAGGGATATTCGGTCCCTTCACTTCTTAAAATGTCCTGGTCCGGTCTTGGTACTGTGATCCGGATCCTGTTTATCTTTCTTCTGATCGGAATCCTGACGGCCCTGTGGAGAGGCGCCGGGACCATTCCGGAGATCATCGCCGTTTCGGCGGGACTGATCCATCCTTCGGGCTTTTTACTGCTGAGCTTCTTATTAAACTGTGCTGTTTCGGTGCTGACGGGCACATCTTTTGGCACGGCGGCCACCATGGGCGTGGTCTGTATGACCATGGGATCGGCCATGGGCGTGAACCCTCTGTTTACAGGCGGGGCGGTGGTATCGGGGATCTTTTTCGGGGACCGGTGCTCCCCGGTGTCCACCAGCGCTCTTCTGGTCAGTGAGCTGACCGGGACCGATCTGTACGGAAATATCCGCAGGATGCTCCGGTCCTGCCTGGTTCCGTTCCTTCTGACCTGTGCAGCTTATCTGGCCCTGGGGACCTTTTCCAGGGGAGGAAGCGGAGCCATGGATGTGAAGACCATGTTCTCTGGACATTTTACCCTGCACTGGATCCTTCTGGTTCCGGCCCTTCTGATCCTGGTGATGGCGGCCTTCCGCGCAAAGGTGAAATATACCCTGCTGGCCAGTGCGGCAGCGGCGGCGGTGTGCTGTCTGGTATTCCAGAAAATGACTGTTCCTGAGCTCATAAGGCTCATGATCTTCGGATATAGGTCAGAGGACCCGCAGTTAGCGGCCATGATGAACGGAGGCGGCTTCCTTTCCATGGTCCAGGTGTCGGTGATCGTGGGGATCTCCTCGGCCTATGCGGGGATCTTTGAGGGTACCGGCCTTCTTCTGGGGATCAAAAGGTACGTGGAGGCCGTCAGCAGGAGGATCACGCCCTTTGGCGGGATCCTGGCAGTCTCTGTGGTCACCTCCATGATCTCCTTTAACCAGACCCTGGCGATCATTCTGACCGATCAGCTCACAAAGGATGCGGAGCCTGACAAGGAAAAACGGGCCCTGGCCCTGGAGGATACGGTGGTCCTCATGGCGGCCCTGGTGCCCTGGTCCATTGCAGGAAACGTGCCCATTTCCACCATAGGCGCACCCATGGCCAGTCTGTGTCTGGCATTTTACCTGATCCTTGTGCCATTGTGGAATTTTGCCCGGGCTTTGACGCAAAATCGTAAGAATTTTGAAAGAAACTGAAAGGAAAACGCATAAGAATAGAAAAGTTCTCGTGTTATACTGAAACTGACGCTGAAAGAGAGAAAGAGAGAACAGCGCGGTGGGAGGACATACAGACATGAGACACGACGACAGAATGAATGAAACGGAAGGAAAAGCACTGGCCCAGGGAATGAATGTGCCCGGGGAGACAGAGACCAGAGAGGAAGCGGAAATGTCCAGGGAGAAAGGACAGGACGCAGAGGAGAAGGAGGCGGCCCCGGAAGCGCCGCAGGAGGACGCGGCCTTTGACCGGCAGCTGGAGGAGATGATGAACGGGACCGGAGGAAAGAAGGCCGGGAAGAAAAAGCGCGGAAAAAAGAAGTTTCTCCTGGCGGCGGCGGTTCTGGCAGTCCTGGGCATTGGAGCCGTAAAGGTCCTGGGCGGAAGCGAGCCCAGTCTTCCCACAGCAGCTACGGTGACGCCGGTGAGAAAGGAGATCCAGAACCGGCTTTCGGTCAGCGGTCCGGTTTCCGGCACCGACAGTGTGGACGTGGTATCCAATCTCCATGCAGAGGTGCTGGAGATCCCTGTAAAGGAAGGCGATAAGGTCACAAAGGGACAGGTCCTGGCAGTTCTGGACGATACAGACCTGAAAAAGGAAGTGGCCATGGCAAAAAACGATTACGATCTGGCAGTGAGCACCTGCGCGGAGCAGGACCGGGACGCCAGGAACGGCTATGCCAAGGCGGTCCAGGATCTGAAAACGGCCCAGGACAATTATAACCGGACCAAGGTCCTCTATGACAGCGGGGACGTGCCCCTGGTGGATCTGGAAACGGCGGAAAACGGCTTAAACGATGCAAAGCGCCAGGCTGCCTCCTATGAGGTGAAGAATGGCCAGGCAGTGGCAGGGGATTCCTACCGGCTCCAGGTGGAAAAGGCCCGGTTTGAGTATGAGAAGAAGCAGGAGCAGCTGGCGGATACCCAGATCACCAGCCCCATCGACGGCACGGTGGTACGGGTCAACACCAAGGTGGGCCGGTTCGCCGATTCAGTAGAGGACTCGGAGCCTTTATTCATCATAGAAAATCTGGATGTTCTGGAAATGGAGATCAAGGTCAGCGAGTATTCCATCGGAAAGGTGGCTGTGGGCCAGGAGGCAGAGATCTCCGCAGATATCCTGGACGGAGAAACGGTCCGCGGCCAGGTGGTGTCCATTTCCCCCACCGGTGAGGAAAAGGGCGGCGGCTCCACCGAGCGGGTCATCCCCACAAAGGTGCGGATCATGGATGAGAACACAAAGCTCATTGCCGGGATCACAGCCAAGGCCCAGATCGTCCTGGAGGAAAAAGAGGATGCCCTGACGGTGCCAGTGGCCGCCGTGACGGAACGGAACGGAGTTTCCATGGTGCTGGCAGTGAAGGACGGCATGATCCATGAGGTC
>NZ_JAXXBR010000058.1:0-11808 GCF_037242085.1 Alitiscatomonas sp.
ATTCCTAATTGCATTACGAGGAACATTATACTTCTTATAAGAGAAATTATCGGAAGTATAGGAGAATACAGAAATTAATAAAAAATTAAGAAATAAGTCCAAAAAATGGCGTGAGAGGCAGACTGCTGTTTAATCGATTTTGCTGTATATAATATATATACTATTTTGAAAACAACAACGACACTGTACGCGCCTTGTATTTAAACTCTGCTTTTCTCATGGGATTCACACACAGCGTTTAATACCTGCTGCAATTTTAAAATATCATCCGTGATTCCGCTGAGGTCATCGCTCTGGTCCTCGAACCGGCAGTTGATATGTGCCAGCTGCTGGCTGAGCTCATCCAGCCCCTGGCTGGAGGGGCAGCCAGAACGCTCCCCCGTCCCCTGGTCAGAATACGCCTCAGAGGATCCGCTGTCTGCTGCCTGTACTGGCTTGTTATATAACTCCATGGATACCAGCCCCTTTGCTTTTGAGCATGTGATTTCATATGCTGTCTTTCGGTTTCCTTCCTATTCTACTAAAACGGCTGTGAAAATACAAGGATGATTCCCGGAGGATTCTCCCACCTTCCCCTTGAATCTCCGCTGAAAATACGATATACTGTCATAAACTGGTTTTTATTTATAGAAACAGAATTGAGGAGAAAGAAAAATGGAACTGACTACTGTTAAGGAGCTTTTTAGCGACCGTGAAAAATATCTGGACAAAGAGGTCCAGGTGGGCGGCTGGATCCGCAGCATCCGCGACTCGAAAGCATTCGGCTTCATCGTATTAAATGATGGAACGTGCTTTGATACCCTTCAGATCGTTTACCACGATACAATGGAAAACTTTGCGGAGGTTTCCAAATTAAACGTAGGCGCGGCTATTATCGTAAAGGGAACCCTGGTGGCGACGCCGGAGGCAAAGCAGCCCTTTGAGATCCAGGCGGATCAGGTGCTGGTGGAGGGCGTTTCCAATGCCGACTACCCGCTGCAGAAAAAACGCCACAGCTTTGAGTATTTACGGACCATTTCCCATCTGCGCCCCAGGACCAATACGTTCCAGGCGGTGTTCCGTGTCCGTTCCCTGATCGCCTATGCGATCCATAAATATTTCCAGGAGCAGGGCTTTGTTTACGTCCATACGCCGCTGATCACCGGAAGTGACTGCGAGGGCGCCGGAGAGATGTTCCAGGTGACGACCATGGATCTGGCCAACGTGCCGAAGAAGGATGACGGAACTGTGGACTTCTCCCAGGATTTCTTTGGAAAGCCCACCAACCTGACCGTAAGCGGCCAGTTAAATGCAGAGACCTATGCCATGGCCTTCCGCAACGTTTATACCTTTGGACCCACCTTCCGCGCTGAGAACTCCAACACTACCCGCCACGCAGCTGAGTTCTGGATGATCGAGCCGGAGATGGCCTTTGCAGATCTCAACGACAATATGGCCGTGGCTGAAGGAATGTTAAAGTATGTGATCCGGTACGTTCTGGAGAATGCCCCGGCGGAGATGAATTTCTTCAACCAGTTTGTGGATAAGGGACTCTTAGACCGGTTAAACCATGTATTAAATTCTGAATTTGGTCATGTGACCTATACGGAGGCCATCAAGCTTCTGGAGGAGCATAACGATAAATTCGATTATAAAGTATTCTGGGGCTGCGATCTCCAGACGGAGCATGAGCGCTATCTGACAGAGGAGATCTTTAAGAAGCCGGTGTTCGTTACGGACTATCCAAAGGAGATCAAGGCGTTCTATATGAAGCTAAACGAGGACGGAAAGACGGTTGCAGCCATGGACTGCCTGGTTCCGGGAATCGGAGAGATCATCGGAGGAAGCCAGAGAGAGGACAGCTACGACAAGCTTCTGGGAAGAATGAAGGAGCTGGGCTTAAGGGAAGAGGATTATGGCTTCTATCTGGATCTGCGTAAATACGGTTCTGTACGCCATTCCGGCTTTGGCCTTGGCTTCGAGCGCTGCGTGATGTATCTGACAGGAATGGGCAATATCCGCGATGTGGTTCCGTTCCCGCGTACTGTAAATAACTGTGATCTGTAAAAAATACGAGTGACTGGGAGCGCGCAGATGACTGCTGCGCTCCTTTCGTCTCTATTCGGTAATTGGGGGATTCAGCCATGAAATTTATTCACACTGCAGACATCCACTGGGGGATGGTGCCTGACAGCGACCGGCCCTGGGGGAAAAAGAGGGAGCAGGCTATCCGCCTCACCTTCCAGGCCATCATTGAGGATGCCAGGGACAGCCGTGCGGATCTTCTTCTGATCTCGGGAGATCTGTTCCACCGCCAGCCGCTGGCCAGGGATCTGAAGGAGGTCAATTACCTGTTTTCCACGATCCCGGGGACCCGGGTGGTGATCATCGCCGGAAATCATGACCGGATTCGCAAAAGCTCTGCCCTTCTGAGCTTTTCCTGGTGCCCCAATGTGACGTTTCTGATGGACGAGACCATGACCTCCGTATATTTTGAGGATCTGAACACGGAGGTTTACGGCTTCAGCTACCATACGACGGAGATCACAGAAGACAGGACTGCGGGATTTTCTGTATCTGCTTCCCGACGGACCAGGATCCTGATGCTCCATGGAGGAGATGCGAAGCACCTGCCCTTTGATAAAAACGCTTTGGCGGCGCTGCCGTTTTCTTATATCGCCCTGGGCCATATCCATAAGCCTGCGGTGCTTCTGGAAAACCGGATGGCGTATCCAGGTTCCCCGGAGCCTCTGGACCTTACGGAGACCGGCCCTCACGGCTATCTGACAGGAGAGATCGACGACGCCACCGGCCATGTGACCTCTCTGAAATTCAAGTCTGCCGCCCAGGCCCAGTATATCCCATTGGTAGTCAGTGTGACCCCGGCCACCACCAACGCCGAGTTGTCCCAGCTCATTGCGGACGAGATCAAAAAGCGCGGCGCATCCAATATTTACCGCTTCCGGATCCGGGGCATGCGGGACCCGGACACGGAATTTGATCCGGAGCTTCTGGCAGGGCAGTGGAATATCAGCGAGATCCTGGATGAAACGGAGCCCCAGTACGATTTTCACGCGCTGTTTGCCGACCATCCCAGTGATATGATCGGATTTTATATCCAGGCGTTAATGAAGGAAAATATGAGCCCGGTGGAGAAAAAGGCCCTGTATTATGGGATCCATGCGCTTTTGATGACAAAGGATGAAAGGAGTTAGGGAACATGAAGCTGCTGGAACTGCATATCAACGGATTCGGAAAGATCCATGACCGGACCATCTCCTTTTCAGACGGGATCAATGTGATCTATGGCCGCAATGAGGCGGGAAAGTCCACGCTTCATACCTTTATCCGGGGAATGCTCTTTGGAATGGAACGGGGCCGTGGGCGCGCTGCCAGAAATGATCTGTATTCTAAGTACGAGCCATGGGAGAACAGTGGGACCTACGAGGGCTGGCTGCGTCTGGAGCAGGGGGGCGTGGTCTACCGCATTGAGAGGAGATTCCGCAAGGACGACCGGTATCTGAGGATCATCAACGAGACCCAGGGACGGGAGGAGGAGCCCACCCGTGCCCTGATGGACCGGATCCTGGGAGGCCTCAATGAAACGACGTATAATAACACCATCAGCATCAGCCAGTTAAAAAGCGCCACTGAGGACGGTATGGTGGGCGAGCTGAAGAACTATATCGCCAACATGAACACCACTGGGAATATATCGCTGAACATAACGAAGGCAACGGCGTTTTTGAAAAACCAGAAGCGGAGCCTGGAGGCCAATCTGGTCCCGGATGCATCCAGGGAGTATACGGCGCTGCTGGCGGAGATCCGGGCGGTGGATGCGGAGATCTCCTCCCCCCAGTATGAAAACCAGCTGGCTGTTTACCAGAGAACACGTTCCCAGGTAAAGGGGATCATTGAAAATACCCAGGCGGAGAGGGCAGCTCTGGCTGAAAAGGTGAAAAAAAGCCGCCAGGTGCTGGCGGACGGCCAGTTTACAGACCGGTCATCGGTGGCGGCCTGTGAGGAAAAGGCCAGATCCCTGTATGACAGCTTCTGCACTGCGGAGCGCGAGTGTAAAAAACGGTCCCGGAAGCTTTTGGCGGGAGCGGGGATGCTCCTGGCAGTCTGCGGCGCCCTTCTGGCCGGATATCTGGGGATCACAGATCTTTCCCGTTTCCTGCCGTTTGTCATTGCCGGGGGAGGAGGGGCCATAATGGGCCTGGTCCTGGCGATGGTGCTGACGGCCCGGGGAAAGCGCTTTGACAGAAAAATGGAAGAGGCCCGGGCGCAGCTTTCGGAGCTTCTGGCCCGGCATCTGGGAGACGGAACCGTATCCTCGGAGGCCATGGATGCGTTTTATGGCCGTATGGCAGAGTTTTCAAAGCTTTGTGATATGCTGGACCAGTCTGAGCATGCGCTGGATAAATATACAGAAGATATCAGCTCTCTCCAGGAGAAACAGAATAACTGCAGCGAGATGATCGAAAAGCAGCAGAGGACCCAGTGGGAGCTGGAAAAGAAGCTGGAGCATCTTGGCGCCTGCCGGACCAGGGCCGCGGCCTTAAAACGGGTGCTGGCGGAAAACGACCGGGTCCGGGAAGAGATCCTGGCCATCGAGATGGCCCAGGAGACCATGACGGAGCTGTCCTCATCCATCCGGGATTCCTTTGGCCTGTATCTGAATAAAGAGGCGTCCAGGCTGGTATCCGGGATCACAGGCGGGATCTATGACAGCATGAGCATTGATGAAAATTTAAACGTATTTCTGAATACAAAGAGCAGACTGGTGCCGCTGGAGAGCATCAGCAGCGGGGCCATGGACCAGGTGTATCTGGCTCTGCGGCTGGCGGCTGCCAGGCTTCTTCAGGGGGATGGCGAGCCCTTCCCGCTGATCTTTGACGACAGCTTTACGCTTTATGATGACGACCGGCTGCGGACTGCGCTTAAGTGGCTTTCAGCGGCCTACGACGGCCAGATGATCATTTTTACCTGCCACCGCCGGGAAGCGCAGATGTTAAGGGCGCTGCAGGCGGAATTCCAGTTGGAAGAAATTTAAAAGAACGGAAAAAGGGATTGCTGCATAATGAGAGCGATTAGGAAGTAAGACTAGAATGGTTAATTATTCAATTAAATCTGTTATTGTTTTATAGGGAGCCCTATTGACTTTCCTTTTTGCACTTGCTAGAATGCAGGTACAAAGGAAGTTTACCACTGACCGATATGTGGTATATAAATGGTCGGGTTGAAAGTATAGTCCTTCGCCGCAAGGCGAGGGACTTTTTCCATAATGAGGAAAACAGGATTTTATACTATCAAAGATAAATTTTTTGAAAATATGCCAGATCCGTATCTTAAAGGAAATAAGGTGGGAAACCTTGTGATATTCTCCATATCGTTAAGCTGGACGATAGCCGGGAAAGCGCATTTCTGATACAGGATATGTTCCCGATAACAGAAGAATACATAGAACGGGAATATACGATTGCCGGAAATCATTTGATGCTGACCAGTGAGCATACCGCCAGAGAGATTGAGCGAAAAGCGAGAAAAGTTATGGGGATGTTGAAACGCGGCATTAAATTTACTCCAACGCAACCAGATGTTATAGCGATATTGAAGAAGCTGAAGGCGCGCAGATAGTGATTCCAACTGGCTCTATTTTGGCTCTGAAAACTAGGGGTGGAACAAATACAGGAAGAAATATTTAAAGTATGCCAAAAATCCGGAAGAAGTTCCAAATGAAAAGGATTTCTTCCGGATTTTTCTATGTATAGAGCGAGGGTATCGCTCAATCATCTAATTTGATGATTTTGCGATACCCCCTTAATTATCTGTAATAATTAGCCGAAGTATCTCTCTAAGAGACCCTGGAAAGCCTTGCCGTGACGAGCTTCGTCTCTTGCCATCTCATGAACTGTGTCATGGATCGCGTCAAGGTTAGCTGCTTTTGCTCTCTTAGCCAGGTCGAACTTACCAGCTGTTGCGCCGTTCTCAGCCTCAACTCTCATCTCCAGGTTCTTCTTGGTGCTGTCTGTAAGAACCTCACCCAGAAGCTCTGCAAACTTAGCTGCGTGCTCAGCCTCTTCGTAAGCTGCCTTCTCCCAGTAAAGGCCGATCTCCGGATATCCCTCTCTGTGAGCAACTCTTGCCATAGCCAGGTACATACCAACCTCTTTGCACTCGCCCTCGTAGTTTGCTCTTAAGTCAGCCATGATATCTTCGCTGGAGCCCTGAGCTACGCCTACAACGTGCTCTGCTGCCCAGCTCATAGCGCCTGCCTGCTCCTGGAACTTGGAAGCCGGTGCATTACATACCGGACATTTCTCCGGAGCTGTCTCGCCTTCATGAACATAACCGCAAACTGTGCAAACCCATTTCTTCATAGTGTTTTCTCCTTTATGATTTGATTTTTTTAATTTCGATAATAGTAATTGTTACTGATATCAATATAGCATATTTGATACCTTTTGTCAACAGATAATTTTTATTTTTTGTTGACATTCACTGCATTCTCCGTAAAAGAAAATGGTGTGGGAGTCTACCCGTCCGGGCGCCGGCCCTGTCATAAGCTCCTCCGTTTTGTGCACCAGGCTCTGGGGAAGATCGATGATAGCCCCGCAGGTCTTACACACAAAATGGTAGTGGGGTTCTGTCACATAATCAAAGTGTTCAGAACCGTCCCCGCAGGAAAATCTCGCTATTTCGCCCAGCTCTGACAAGAGCTTTAAGTTCCTGTAAACCGTTCCCAGGCTGATATTTGGAAATTCCTCGCGGATGGAAAGGTAAAGGGCGTCGGCAGTGGGATGGTCAGTACGGTTCATCAGACAGTTTTTTATGGATTCTCTCTGACGGCTGTACTTAAGCGTCTTCATACCTGTCTCTCCTTCCTTAAATATTCCTCCCGCATCGGGATGACAATCATTAATAATAATAATTGTTACCATTATTATATACAAATATAAGGAAATGTCAAGAGGTTTTTTCTTGAAAACAATCGTTTCTGTCATTATACTATAAGAAAGTATGAAGAAAAAGAGGTGAGGCCATGGGAACGAAACATATCCGCCATCTGGTCACCGAGCTGGCCGCGCGGCTGTCAGACCGGGATTTTTTGAGAAAGGCCGGGATCAGCCGCCGTACCATGCAGGAGATATTTGTAAGAGATAAGTGGGAGGAGGCCCTTGAGAGCCTGTTCCCCATCCGGGAGCGGCTTTCCTGTAAACAGATCCTGGAGCTGTGCCACCCAGAGCTTTGGGCCCTGTCCGGGGAGCCGGAGGAGGGCTGGATCTCCTTTACCTATAAATTTTCCACTCATATCCTGTATCCGGATCCGGAGTTTTCCGAAAAGGCGGCGTCCTATGCCAGGGGCGCGTATGTTTACCTGAACGTGCTCCAGTTCTTCTTTGATGAGGAGAGAAAGGCGGTCCCCTTCGATCCCTTCAATGATTTTGCCCTGCTGGGGGAAGAGGAGTACCAGAGCTGTGACCGGGCTGGAGAATACGGCCGGTTTGTGCGGGAATTCCGGGATCAGTATATTTATGAGATGATGCGCTTAAACCGGGAGGCTACGCCCTTTGAGACGCTGAGCCATATTGCGGGAGTCCATCATGTGGCCATGACCGTGGCCAGAGGGCTGAAAAAGGCGGGGGTCCCCATCGACCTGGCTTTATCCTCGGGAGCCGCTGCCGGCCATGATCTGGGGAAATTTGGCTGCAAGCCCAATGAACGGGTCCCTTACCTTCACTATTACTATACCAACCAGTGGTTCATGGCCTATAAGATGGAGGGCATCGGCCATATCGCGGCCAATCACTCCACCTGGGATCTGGAGCTGGACAATATCACTGTGGAGTCCCTGGTCCTGATCTATGCGGATTTCCGCGTTAAGCAGATGCGGGATGAAAGCGGGAAAGAGATCACGAAGATATACAGCCTGAAGGATTCCTATGATGTGATCCTGTCCAAGCTGGACAATGTGGACGAGGCCAAGAGGAACCGTTACCGGGCCGTTTATTCCAGGCTTTATGAGTTTGAGCGGTATATGCGCTCTCTGGGGGCCGATACGGAGCTTTCCGGAAATCCGCCGAAGCCGGAAAAACGTCCGGATATCGCCATCCAGAACAGCAGCCAGGTGGTTACCTCTTTTCTGTATTTTGCCATCGAGCACAACATCGACGTTATGCACCGGCTGGGTTCAGAGCGGCAGTTTGGAAATATCCTGGAGGCGGCCCGCAGCGAAAAGGACTGGAAGAATGTGCGGGCCTATCTGAATATTTTTAATGAATATTCCATCCATCTGGATCATAAACAGAAGGAACAGACCATAAGCTTTCTGTATGAGCTTCTTTTAAACCGGGAGGGAGATATCCGCAGGCAGGCGGCCGCCCTGATCGGAAAGATGTTCGCCAATTTCAACGCAGGATACAGGAAGGAGATCCCCGCCGATATGGCGGACCAGGACGACCGGCAGGCCCGTACCCTCTGGGAAACGTATATGGAAAAGCTCATCTGCCCCGATTATCGTCTGACTCTCCAGCAGAAGCGGCGGATCCAGAATTCCTTAAAATACGTGCTGCTTTCAGGGATCGAGCACAGCGATGACCGGGTGCGGGAGGAAATGCTGACCATTTTTTACCGGTGGTTCGATGGAAGCCATGAGCTGGATGAGGACGCCAGATTCGCCCTTCTGGACGCTGTATTTTCCATGCCGGCCGAGCTCTGCGCCAGAAGCGGCCGCCTGGACTGCCTGGCGGATTTTGCCGTGGATAACATGGACCATGAGGACGACCGGGTGCGGGTGGCCGCAGTCCGGGCATTAAAGGTGCTCACCAGCGTGGTCACCAGGGAAAACGCCTGCTATGGGCGGGTGGAAAAGGCAGTGACGGAAATGGATACCGGCAGCATCACCATGGTGTTTTTACAGTACCGGATCCTTACGAACCTCCGTCTGGATACAAAGGCCCAGCGGGAGATCCTGTACGGCAGCGACGTGGTCAGCGACATTTTCCTGGAGAATCTGAAGTCTGTGACGCCCTGGATCTTAAAGGCCATAAATATCAAGCTGCTGGCCGACCAGGTAGATCATGGAAGGCGGGAGCACATCCTCCATATCTGCGCCCATCTGTCCAACCTCATCAAGGTCAGCGAGCATGTAGGCGTGCGCCATGACGCAGGAAAGGCCCTGCTGCGGCTGGGGCACCTGCTGTCCACAGACCAGGCCAACGAGATCGCCGTGGAGCTTTTAAAGGGTCTGGAGGTGGGAGAGTATGAGTTCTCCAAGTATATCCCTGAGTATCTGGGCGAATTTGCCCTGTGGCTTCCGCCGGAGCAGCTGGACGATCTGATCGAACGGCTCCATCTGCTTCTGGCCAATGGAAATGAACAGATCGTATCCGTGGCCCTGGACACCCTGGGCGTGCTTTTAGAGTGCTATTCCCGTTACCCATCCAGGTTCCGGGAGCCGGAGCAGGTATCCCTGGACCGGCGGACGAGACTCCTTGGGCTGATCCTAAGCTGTCTGGCCAACTACCGGGAGCAGGTGCGCCAGGAGGCCATGCTGGTCATCGGCCAGCATGTATTCGGCTCAGAGAAGATGTCCGAGCGGGATAAAAACGACCTGTTTTCCCTTTGCTCCAAAAAGCTTCTGTTTTTATTAAATGAGAACAAGGGCGGGGAGCTGAGCCTTTATTACCGGGCAGCTGCCCTGGCCCATATCAGCCGGTTCATGTCCCGGTACCAGCTTTACACCGGGGACGTGGTCTTAAAGGGCCGCAGCAAGGTGGCGTTCTTCCCGGGCACCTTTGACCCGTTCACTCTGTCCCACAAGGAGATCGCCAGGCGGATCCGGGAGCTGGGCTATACGGTATTCCTGGCCATTGACGAATTTTCCTGGTCTAAAAAGACCCAGCCCCATCTGGTGCGCAGGCAGATCGTCAATATGTCCATGGCCGATGAGTTTTATGTCCATCTGTTCCCCGACGATATCCCCATCAATATCGCCAATCCGGCGGATCTTAAGCGGCTGCGGGAGATCTTTGCGGAGCAGGAGGTTTATATCGTGGCGGGCTCCGACGTGGTCCATAACGCCAGCTCCTATAAAAAGGAGCCGGAGGAAAACTCTATCCATGGCTTCAATCATCTGATCTTCCGCCGGGCCGGGGACGCCAGGCCGGGAGAGATCTACGAGTGCATCACTGGAAAGGTGGAGGAGCTGGAGCTGCCCAAGAGCCTGGAGGACATCAGCTCCACCAGGATCCGGGAAAATATCGACAAGCACAGGGATATCTCCAGCCTCATCGATCCAGTGGTCCAGGAGTACATCTACCACAAGGGTCTGTATCTGCGGGAGCCGGAATATAAGCCCATTGTGCGGGCCAAGGCCATTTCCTTTGAAAACCAGGGTCAGCCTGGCTGGGAGGTGCTGGACCATCTGGGCAATACGGTCCTTTACCGGAATCCGGAGGCGGAGGCGGTATTATCCAGGATCGGATACGAAAAAGACCAGCTGCTGATCCTTAAAAATGCAGCGGAGGGCGACCGTCCCGTGGGCTTTGTAAGCTTCCGGGAGCTGCGGTCTGAGGAGCTGTTTGGTGTTTTAAAGAGCATGGAGCTGGCCAACGCCGTAAGGCGGAGGACCAGCCGGGAGGTGCTTTACATCACCGGGATCCACGCCAGGGAGAGGGAGATCCATGACGGCGAGGCCATCCGGGATCCGGCCCAGCTTTTGCTGGCGGAGGTCATTACCCAGGCCCTGGAGAAAAACTGCAGCTTTGCCATTTTTGCCGCAGAACGGGGGACTGTCTCCAAGGAGGCTGCTTTTGCTCTGGAGCGCCAGGGCTTTGTGCGTCCGGAGCTGTTGGAAGAGGGGGAGAAGCGGGTCATTTACATGGTGGATATGCATGAGCCTCTGATGCTCCTCCACAATCTGGAGACCACCCTGAAAGAGCCCTTTGGCAGCAGCCCGGCCGTTTTGTCGGCCATTGAGAGAAACCATAAAAAGCTCCAGACGGCCATGACGAAGCTGTACCCAGGGAACCTGGTGCTGTCCTTATCCTCCGGCGTCATGCACCACCGGATGGTAGACCGGATCACAGCCTTAAACGGCGTGCCGGGAGAGCCGCTGACACCCAGGCGTCTGGGAGAGAACATGTGCGTGCCGTTTGGTAAGATCTTAAGGGGCAAGGTAGTGCCCAACACAGTCACCAAGACTCTCCACACCGATAAGGTCTACGAGCCGGAGCTGGATTCCTATGCCATCGAGGCATTCCCGTACTATTCGCCTCTGGAGAGCCAGATCAAGACCATCAGGTCCTTTGACCGGCCGGTGATCCTGGTGGATGATCTGGTCCATAAAGCCGACCGGCTGCAGGCCCTGGCCCCAAGCCTCAAAAAGGCCGGGATCCCTGTGAAAAAGGTGGTGGTGGGAGTGATCTCCGGCTATGGCCGGGATCTGATGGAGACCTTCCACCTGCCGGTGGAGAGCATTTATTCCATGCCCAATCTGCGCCAGTGGTTCGTGGAATCCACCTTATATCCCTTTATCGGCGGCGATACCGTGCGCCGGCGGGATATGAAGGTGGCGGGGCTCCAGCCGTCGGTGAACATGATCCTTCCCTACGCGGCCCCCAGGCTTTCCGGCTGCAGCCGGGAAGCTCTCTATGAGTTCTCCGTGTGCTGCATCGAAAACTCCCGGGATCTGCTCCAGGTACTGGAGGCGGAGTACCGGAGCCAGTTTGCCAGGAACCTGACCCTTTCCAGGCTTTCGGAGGCAGTGATCCTGCCCCTGTGTCCCGATAAGGGGAGCTGCATGGAATACGACGAAAACCTGGC
>NZ_JAXXBR010000106.1:0-11672 GCF_037242085.1 Alitiscatomonas sp.
TAATTAGATTTGTTACAGGGATAAGGACAGGATACTGGACATAATCTAGTTTATACCATGCTCTCCAGAGCGTATACGGACGCAGTCTGGATATGTCAAAGCCTTTCATATTAATACAGGGGGCAGATGCATTTCAAATAAAACGCATCTGCCCCCCTGCCTGTCTTTAGTGGTGGAACAGCCGGATCCCCGTAAACGCCATGGTCATGCCGTACTTATTGCAGACCTCGATGACATTATCGTCACGGACAGAGCCGCCTGGCTGGGCAATGTATTTAACGCCGCTCTTATGGGCTCTTTCGATGTTGTCTCCAAAGGGGAAGAAGGCATCGGAGCCCAGGGCCACATCCTGCATCTGATCCAGCCATGCCCGCTTCTCTTCTCTTGTGAATACCGGCGGCTTCTCTGTGAAGATCTTCTCCCACTGGCCGTCCGCCAGCACGTCCATGTATTCGTCCCCGATATAAACGTCGATGGCATTATCCCGGTCGGCCCGTTTGATCTTATCGATAAACGGAAGGTTCAAAACCTGGGGAGCCTGCCGTAAGAACCAGTTGTCTGCCTTCTGGCCTGCGAGACGGGTACAGTGGACTCTGGACTGCTGGCCCGCTCCGATACCAATGGCCTGTCCGCCCTTTACATAGCACACGGAGTTGGACTGGGTGTATTTTAAGGTAATAAGGGCGATCATCAGATCTACCTTTGCAGCTTCCGGCATCTCCTTATTATCTGTAACGATGTTGGACAGGAGATCTTTATTGATATCCAGCTCATTGCGTCCCTGCTCAAAGGTAATCCCAAAGACCTGCTTGCGCTCGATGGGATCGGGAACGTAATTTTCGTCGATCTGGATCACATTGTAATTTCCATTTTTCTTTGCCTTTAAGATCTCCAGGGCCTCCGGCTCATAGCCCGGAGCAATGACGCCGTCGGAAACCTCTCTTTTAATGAGCTTCGCCGTATCCACATCGCAGGGATCGGAAAGGGAAATAAAGTCGCCGAAGGAGGACATACGGTCCGCTCCTCTGGCCCTGGCGTATGCACAGGCCAGGGGGGAGAGCTCTCCCAGATCGTCTACCCAGTAGATCTTCTTCAATACGTCGTCCATGGGAAGGCCCACAGCGGCTCCGGCCGGGGATACGTGCTTAAAGGATGTGGCTGCGGGAAGTCCGGTGGCCTTCTTTAATTCTCTTACCAGCTGCCAGCCGTTAAAAGCATCTAAAAGGTTGATATAGCCCGGTCTTCCGTTTAAGACGGTGATGGGCAGTTCGCTTCCATTCTCCATGAAAACCCTGGACGGCTTCTGGTTGGGGTTACAGCCGTATTTTAATTCCATCTCTTTCATTGAAACGTCTCCTTTTGTATATGATCTGTTACTTATTTTTATTTACGATCCTGGTCTCATACGTTCCTGTGGCAATATCAATGAACCGTACGAACAGGGAAACCTTGTTATCCTGGTTTAAGCTGTTCCATACCATCTCTGTAAATTCGTCGATGGTCCCGTCGATCTCCACCCGCTTCGGCTCGCCTTCAAAGCTGGGAAGGGGATTTCCGTCGCCCATGTACGTATGGATGAACCGGCCTTCGCCGTTTAAAGGCTTTTCATAGGCATAGGTAAACCGGCAGCAGCTTTCCGGATCTCCATTGCTGCTCTTTAAGATGGACATGGCGTAATTATAGCCTCCGTTTTCAATGTGCATGATCCCGGAGATACGGGGCGTATAGTTGGGGCCGTCCGGCTCAAATTCCCGGCAGCGTAAGGACTGCTCAAAGGTGAGCTGCTTATCCATTCCCTCGTAGATGGTATCGGTCTGGTCTCCGTTGGTCACAATGGTCTTATTGCCCAGGACACGGACCGGCGCATAGATGATAAGGCTGGGATCGGAAAGCTTTGCCGGATCGAAGGCCTGGGTGCGGATCCCCTCTCCCTCTTCTACAAATACGCGGTTCCTGCTGTTTTCGCTTCTGCCCATGATGAAATACGCGGTGACAGCCTTTGCTCCGTCTTTGGATCTGCCGATGACGATTCCTCTGCCCGGATAGGAATTGCTCCTTAATTCCTCTGCAAGTGATAATAATTTCATAGGATACTCCTCCAGATCATTAGTTTTCGCTGTTTTTATAAGAAAAGGGAGATGGCAGCCCGGCGGGTATAGCCCTCTTCCAGTTCATGCTGATGGTAAAGATAGCCTTCATCCTCATAATATCTGGCCTGCTTTGGACATTTTTTAATGCAGGCCCCGCATTTGATACAGATACCTGTATATTCCCGCACGTTCTCATGGCTGATGGAGCCCATGGGACAGACATCGGCACAGATCTTGCAATCGTCGCAGGCGTCAGAAACCAGGGATTTTACCTTCCGGATATCAATGGAAACGCCCTTCCGGTCTCTGGGCTGGTAGTAGCCCCGGTAGGGATGGGGTACGCCCTCCACTTCCACAGGGGCAGGCGCTTCTCCCTCTGGAAGCCCCTTCACCTTCTCCGCAATCTTTCCGGCAAAGGCCAGGGCCTCTTTCATATCGTCTGCGTCGGGACGGCCGGCAGCCAGAGTCTTTGAGAAGGAATGCTCGCCTACAAAGGCAGCGGCAGCCACTGTATGGAAACCGGTATTTTCCAGGATGTCCCGCAGCTCAATGAGGCCGTCGTCGAAATTTCTATTTCCAAAAAGCACCACCGGAACCGCAAGAGCGCCGTTTCCCTGAATGGTGGCCAGGTATTTTAACAGTACATTGGGAACGCGCCCGGCATAGACCGGCGTTCCGAAGATCACCAGATCATCTTTCCCCGCAGCAAAACCGTTTTCTCTCATTCCGGGAAGGGTAAAATCATAGTCCTCCCGCTCTGCACCAAGAAGCCGCGCCGCTTCATCGGCAATGGTCAGAACTATTTTCTTGGTGGTATCTGTGGCGCTGAAATAGACCGCCCATACTTTTTTTCTTTCCATGGTGTTTGACCTCCCTAACAGGACATAGTCCTTCATTATGTACAGCATACCATATTTTCCTGTGGTTGGAAATACACAATTCAAAATCCATTACAGAAAATTAAGAATTTCTACATATTTCTTCTCCTGTACTTTAAACGGCCTATGGTTTATAATGATATCCATACGGCAGCTTTATGCTGCGTGAAGGAGGTTCGTTACAGATGAGAAAACAACACGTTCTGTTTGCGGCGCTGGCAGCCGCTGTGGCCCTTTCGGCTTCCGGATGCAAGTCCAGGGAAAAGATCGACCTGGATACCCTCCATACCTCGGAGGCTGAGACCATGGCTTCCACAGAGGCTTCCGGCGGGGATAAAGAAAAAGAAACGGAAAAAGAGACCCAGAAGGAAACGGAAAAAGAAACGGAGGAGACCCAGAAGGGAGCGGATTCCTCCTCTGCCCTGAGCGTCCGGTCCAAGATCGCCACGGAGAAGCAGGGAAAGACGTCCATTGAATACGCAGTCTTATCCAATCTGCGGGATCCGAAGATGGAGGATGCGGTCAATGCTCTTATTAAAGAAAAAGCGCTCCAGGTTTTAACGGATTATCAGGTCGATCCGGCGGCCGATACCCTGTCGGTCAAGTGCACCGTCGTGTCTCTGGATAAAAACAAAGCGGTCCTTACCTATGAAGGCTCTCTGATGGTAAACGGAGCCGCCCACCCCTCTGATCTTTTTTATACCACCACAGTGGATCTAAACAAGGGGACGCTCCAGGGGCTTTCCGATTACGCCGACGCCTATACCATGGCCGGATATATCCTGTCCGACGACTGTGTGCTGAAAAAGCCCACAGACTCAAAAGAGGCGCTGGAGTATTTAAAGACCCAGGACCTCAACGCCATGTGGGAGATCCTGAAGCAGTGCGATTTCACGGCGGAAAACCTGGAGGGCTTCCCCCAGTCCTTTTCCTACGAGAACCAGGGCGTTATTTACATGGCTGTGCCTGTGCCCCATGCCCTGGGCGATTACGTGATCGTAAGCTATACGCCGGATACGAAATAGTTGATTTCCCGTTGGATTTCTGATAGGATTATGGGAAGATCGATGCCCGGGGACCGTTCTGTGCCCGGGATACAAATAAAGAGGAAAGGCTGGATAATACTATGGAAAATGTAACGATCATCGATCATCCGCTGGTGCAGCATAAAATCTCCATGCTGAGAGATAAGAGAACGGGTACAAATGAATTCAGGACCCTGATCGAGGAAATCGCGACTCTCATGGGCTATGAGGCCCTGCGGGATCTTCCTCTGGAGGAGGTCGAGGTGGAAACTCCCATCGAAACCTGTATGACTCCTGTTATTGCCGGAAAGAAGCTGGCTGTGGTCCCGATCCTGCGCGCAGGACTTGGCATGGTCAACGGGATCCTGGCCCTGGTGCCCACTGCCAAGGTCGGCCACATCGGCCTGTACCGGGATGAAAAGACCCATCAGCCCCACGAATATTTCTGTAAGCTGCCGGATCCCATCGAGCAGCGTACCATTGTAGTAACAGACCCCATGCTGGCCACCGGCGGCTCTGCTGTGGCAGCCATCGACTTCATCAAGCAGCATGGCGGAAAGCATATTAAATTCATGTGCGTCATCGCGGCTCCGGAAGGCCTGGAGCGTCTCAGAAAGGCCCATCCGGATGTCCAGATCTATGTGGGCCATCTGGACCGCCAGTTAAATGAAAAAGCCTACATCTGTCCGGGTCTGGGCGACGCCGGAGACAGGATCTTCGGAACCAAATAAAACAGACAGCAAAGGAGCTGCTGCAAAAGAAAGTTTTCCGTGCTTTCCTTTTGCAGCAGCTCCTTTTTATGACGGATATCCAAAGGCAGGCCGCATTCGCACCGCCTATTCGATCCTGAGGATGACCGCCCCCATGGTAAGCTCTCCTGCGCCGGTCACCGTATACCACCTTCCTCTTCGCAGACGGATCTTCTCCCGTATGCCCGGGGTAAGATAGCCGATCTCATACGTCTCTCCTGTTTCGGTATCTGTAAAGACCACGGCTGTATCGCAGCTGCTGGAAACCTGGACAGTCCCAAATACCGGCTGTATCTGCTCTTCCTTCAGCGAAGAGCCTTCCCTGTCTGCCAGGGTAAACGTATGGGTCTTCTGGATACCCAGATAAAAAAGAAACGCTGCGCCAACAAGTATCAGTAAGCAGATAAGGATCCGTTTTTTCATAACTGCACCTTCCTTTCTGACCAATGAATGATCCAGACCATCTCCAGATCCAGTACAAAGAAATGGGAATGGAGGTCTACTGGATCTGGATCCACTCCGGCGCTTCTGAAAGGGGGATCTCATACGCCTGGATCCTGGCATGTTATTCTTCTTCAGAGATCTCCGTTCCATTCTGCATATAAGTAAATACCGGAGTTTCTCCTTCCAGACGGGCCGTGGACGTAAAAGAGTCGATCCGCATGGCGTTTACCCCGTCATCCGAAATTTTATAGAGATCCGTTCCGGATTCCTCAGCGCTGCTGCTGTAAAACACCTCGATGACCCCGTTTTCATAAAGCGAAAAATTGGTTCTGTATCCAAACTCCATTTCCGGGAAAATACGGACCGCATGGGTTCCATTCCATCCGTACAGATCATAATTCCACGGAGTAAAGACCGGGGACACAGTCCCATACTCTCCGCCAGCGATCAAAAGCTCCTGGGTCCCATTCCCGTCTATATCATAAAGGGCGTAATATATATCCTGCTCATGGGTGCGGATCTCCATACTGATATGCTCTCCAAAGCTGCTTTCATAAAGATCTGAATCCCTGAGATCCACATAAAAATCATTCTGCACCATCTGGCTGTATTCCTCTAAAATGGGATCATAAGCCGCTGGCTGCCCGCGCGGCGGAGCCTCATGCTCTGCCATATCCGCTTCCTTCGTATCCGGTTCCTCCCGATCATCATATACAGGGATCCCCAGTATCCGGATCCTCCATCCATCATCATATCCGGTCTGGGAGTCCAGATCCAGCTGGTGGAATCGGGTCACATCATATAAGACCGCCTTGAAGCATACGCTGCCCCCGTCCTTATATCTTAAAGGAACCGGGATCAGGAGCATGGCGGCAATGACTGTCATTGGGATCCAGACTTTTCTTTTCATCTGGCTGCCTCCTTTCCAGGGCCTTATAGCGCCCCGGTTTTATAGTATTTTCTTGTCAGAAATTTTTATGACGGCTGGCGGATGCCAGATGTCTGCATCCTCCGCAGGGATCTGACACAAGGACAGCAGCGGCAGACCGGCCGTTACCCCTCTCCCATCATCCAATGTCCATGATGCTCCCGGGTCAGTACAGTCCGGTAATAGGCATTGACTGCTGACACAGAGTAATCATTGGACGGATCCATAGGATCATACCTGCTGACGGCGATACACTGAAAAAGACTTCTGTATTCTTCCGGCAGATGCTTCAGATGCTGTGGTTCATACATCAGTGTATATGCATCCAGTGGGCCCCCATCATAAAAGGTGTACCCATAGATGGGATCCGCCGCCCCATATTTTCCATCGTAAAAAGCCTCCACCGCCGAATGTCCATGGTATGCCCTTTCTGGATCAGCGAGATAGAGAACTCTGGCAGGAATACCGATACATCCCAAAAGAACGACCGCCACGCGGGCCATGTCCGTGCACCAGTCTGTACCGCGGGCCAGGATCTCCTGTTCTGTTCCCCCGAACCGCTTCTTCTCCAGGGAGGTTTCACACTTTTTTGCGATCCCGGATGTGAAGGCAAGGATAGTCTCAATGGAGGCGCGGTCCTCCTGTTTTTTTAATGTCTGCGCCAGGCCGTACAGATCGTGGCCTTCCATATGGGGACAGAACGGCGGCTCCGCATAAAGCAGATCATAGGACTCTGGATCCAGACGGACCATCCGGCGCAGGAGTTCGTGATCGATGGAACGTGGATCATGGGGATCATTTCTCAGCATCACTTCATAGGCCGCACCAAAAACGCCATAGCCCTGTTTCATTGGGTGTACCTCCTAAATTGTTATAGGATCAGACTCTGCACACAAACAGAAAACTCTTTTCCGGATCGTCCGCTGCGGGAGCTTTCTGAAAGGAGGAGTAGATGTTTATTTCCTTAAAGCCTGCTTCTACTAAAAACTGTTCCATTTCCCCGGGCCTGTATAAATGGGTCTGGAAATCCATATGTTCACGCTGCAGCAGCCTGGCCCCATCATAAAGCTCATAGATCCCCGGTGAAAACTGTGTCTGGCTCTGCTCATCGTAATGGTTTCTGCTTTTTAATACCAGTGTCAGGCCTTCTTTTGTTTCTGCCGAGGCCGTTATCTTGTATCCATTATCGTCGGCACACCGGTCCGCCATAGTCTCAATGGCAAAGACCAGCCTTCCCTCCGGAGCCAGCATTTCCTTCAGCTTTTTAAGGATCCTTCTGCACAGCTTCGTATCTGTAAAAAGAGAGATGGAGCCCGAGGAGATAAAAATATAATCAAACCGGTCTGGAGAATCGTATTCCAGAATATCTGCCTGGACCGCCTTTGCAGACGGAGCCTTCTTTTTCAGCCGTTCCAGCATATGGGCCGACAGATCGATCCCACAGATATCAAAGCCCCGATCCATGAACGGCACAAGAAAACGCCCGCTGCCGCACATGACCTCCAGTATCTTTTTATCCTTCTCTGCATAGGAAAGATAGAAATCCAGTTCATCCCTGGGCGCTTCCTTATGCAGGAGCTCATACAGCTCTGTACACAGACTGCCATAATAATTTTGTTTCATTTTATCCATTCTTTTCCTTTACCCCTTTATTTCACTTCCGCATTCTATTATTTCAGCCCTTAAAATATTTTTAAGATAATCCAAAACGAATTGACGTCCTTCATCACACCTCACGATCTGCGGGATGTGCCTGTATAGTAAACATAATGGCAGGATAAATATGAACATCATTTCCAAAAATATCAGCCATTCTCCTTCGGAAAAAAGGATCGCAAAAAGCATGGTCACAATAAAAAATATCTGACTTCCCCTTTTTATATGATCCAGAGGTATAAACTCGCCCTCTAAAACAACGGTATCATTTACGCTTTTTATCTTTGCCTTTAACATTTCCCAACCGCCGCCATTCATACTGCCTGCTGCATAAGCAATGCATAATTCGTCTCTTTCATCCTTATAGGAGGAAAGGACTGTTTTTCTATACGCCTGATTCGATAGACGGAGTGGCTGTGTCGTCTGCTTTATCGTTGTTAATACGTCTTCTTTTGAATATGGGATATAGATCCGGTAAAACTCGTTCATAGGATCTTCCCCCGCGGATCTCTGAAACATCGTTTCCTCCTCCACAGGAATTTTAGTGTAAGCTCTTTTTCTAAGCGCAGGATGGACAGCCATACCTGTCCTATACCATGATCCGATGGCAGAACAGCCGTATTTTTACTGTGTCACATGGATGTCCCAGGTCATATAGACCAGGCCCGCGTGGATGAGAAAGCAGGCGGCAGTAAGGATGGCTGGGACCAGCCTGTTATCTGCTGTTTTCTGAACCTTTCCCCAGAATGCGCCGGTCACCCATATCTGGGATGCAGAAAACAGAATAAATGCGGGATCATGCTGAAAACGGATCTCCATATGGGACAATGCAAAGCAGATAACGATATAGTTGACAGAAGCGGCCAGAAGATCGATCCAGCCGGATATTTTCCGCTTCATAAACGGCCCCCCTTATAAAACATCTGCTTCCAGCCGTATCGGACAGGATCGCCAAAGGTATTTCCTAATTTTCTGATAAAGCCATGGGGACGGCGGCACTCCCGCCCACTTCCCCTGCGGTGTCCTCGTTGGGGTCGAACTGGATGGCGCTCTGGACAGTGATAAACGCTCCGGCTCTGTTCCAGCCGCTTGACATGCGCTTTTCCATGGCAGTCATAACAGGATACTGGAGCCATCTTCTCTGGTGGGTGTAGTTGAACCAGCTGCTGATGATATAGCCATCCCGGAGCTCACAGGCCGGGTAGGCCACATATCCGCTCCATGCGTCTCCCTGGCGGGGCATGGAAAAGGCCGCAAATACATCGGTGTTTTCCTGCCGTCCCCAAAAGACCGTATCAGAAACCGCCGTCTGGCTTCCCAGGAAATAGTAGGGGGACCGGTACCGCATCCCATCCTTTTCATACAGGACCTGTCCGGTCACCTCCCCGCAGGCCTGCCAGCCCTCCCGGATATCCCGGTACACCGGCCAGAGCTGGAGCGCCTCCGTTCCATGGAAGGATGGACGGGACATCCACTGGAAGTGATGGAAGATCCTCCATGTTTCCCTTTCCCCGGGGATCCGGACTGCGACTCCTGTGAGACGCAGCTCCTTTTCCTTCCGATACGCCTCCTCTTCCAGGCGGCCCTCCTCTTCATTATATTTCATGGTCCGTTTCCAGCCCTCGCTGACCATCTGGTCAGAAACGTCCACAACGACCCTGAAAGCGCCGTCACAGGCCCGTATGTCCTCCAGGGAAAGGCCGTTTAGGACGTATTCGGGAAAGCCAAGCTCAAGCAGGCGGCCTCTGATCTTCTCCGCATCCTCTGGTACAGGCGGCTCCTCCTCCCACTCCATGGGATACCGCCCTCCAAACAGATATCCGCAGGCGCCGCCCACAAACAATATGAGGACCAGGGCCAGTACGATCCGCCTCTCTCCTGCCGGAGGCTCACTGTATGAGAGCTCCGCTCCCGCCTCTGCAGCTTCCCTTACCTGCTTATAAAGGCTTCGGAGGATCAGCACCAGGCTGATGATCATGCCCACAACGATCAGAAGCCCCTGGTAATGGATCGCTGCCAGCAGGTACATACCCCCATACCACGCCATCAGTCCTGCCGCGCCTTCTGCCCTGGGAAGAAGTCCGGCCCGCTGCCGGACAGCCCTGAATCCGCGCCAGAGACAGAAAAATTCTGCCAGCGCTAGGGCCAGGCTGACCAGGACCCATACACCGTCTCCCTGGCTGGAAAGCCCCGGGAGAATGGTGGTATTAAGGATCAGAGTGACCCAGACACACCATGCCCGGACGGCGGCAAGGAGATAACCGGAGCGGAACCATGGATTCTCTTTCCGGAGCGCACGGAATCCCAGGACCATAAGGACTGTTCCAATGGCAGGAAGGATGTGATCGAGGCACCAGAAATTTAATGTAAGGGATGTGAGAATGATTCCCATAAGCACGCGGCCCATGGCCCTTTCCCACGGACTTTTTTCAGAAACATCGGGAATCCTGTTTTCTTCCATGGTCATCCTCCTTTCCGTGTATTCCGCCGCCTGTATCCTGGTCATGCGGCATCAAAACCTGCACATTTGTGGTTATTTTTATTATACATGAAAAATCCAGAATATTTGGGACTTTTTCCAGTTGAATTTCTGACATTTTTCTTAATGACATTTTTTTGAAAATATGCACAAAAAGACCGCTGAACCTTTCATATAGAGATGTGGGTCAGCGGCCAGACTTCCTATTGATGGGATGGTTTTTGTATTATTCCGCGATATTCTCTATATAGTTATAGTCGATGTATCCTTTTATAACAGAATAAAAAAAGGGATCTTTTCTAATGGTATCCTCCGAATTGATAATGAAATTATTCCAGTCACCGGCTTCATTCCCGTCGGACAGGTAAACAGATAATTTATATCCATACCCAGAATAGCCCATCGAAGGCCTTGTTCTCTTTATCTCAACATCGTTCAGATCATCAATGATATGTTGGATCTGTTCTTTGTCTGTAATATGTGTCGCATTTCCGCTGCTGCCGTTAAAAACAACAAGCTCCAGGACTTCCTTGTGATCTAAGTCCATCAAGTCGACCGGAAGCGTATACCAAATGAATATGCCAGCCAGAAGAATCGCTGTAACCGATGATACCAGGATCGTTTTCCGTTTCATGATGATCTCCTCCAATATGGTTTCCATTTAAATAATTTTGATTTTCATGTAATTCCATGCTTCCCTGTAAATTCAGATTTTTAGTTCGGAACAGGGCCAATTACCCCCAGTGCGATCAGATCAAGAAAGGCGATCGTCAGAATCGTGCCCACTGCAAGAATGAGGAGGAATACTTCCAGAACACGGCGTAGGTTCTTGTTTGTTAAACCAGTCCTTATTTTGGTGAAGCACAAAATCGAAACGCCAATAATCAGCAGGGCGGTTATATTATAAATTACCATTTCTTTCATACTGTACCTCCTTTCAGATTCTAGTCTATCGCTCTCTTACTTTAAGCAGATGATGCTATGGCCAAAGGACATGGTATCCTTCCCAGGCATCTGGCCGCCAGGATTTTGCGCTAAACGCAGAAAACAGATGCACAATGGTATAATGTCTTCTTATACAGACATTATATCATAACTCCCTGGAATACTTCTACCATTTTTGGGTATTCCACGGGAGTAGGAAACAGACTGGACACAGACACATTCCTTCCCACCGCAGCCGTGGCAGTGCTGAGTCTCCGGGCGGCTGTCCGTATCTGCCGGTTCCGGCTGCACCAGTGGAAGGAGCAGATGGGTATTCAAGTGGATCGTGACAGGTAAAGTGATTTCTTTCGTAAAGTGTGTAACCTCCTTGAATGAATTTCATAATGAAATATTCGTGCAATATATTGTTTTCTTCGTGCAAATAGCATATACTATAATTGCCAGCAGAAAGGGGTTGATCGTATGGCTGGAAATACCA
>NZ_JAXXBR010000063.1:0-67438 GCF_037242085.1 Alitiscatomonas sp.
AGCCAGGTAGCCCGAATGGGGGAAAATATCCCCCTCTCTGTTCTGGAACAGCTTACAGTTACCGATCTGGAAGAATATATGGAATATTTAAAATGTCATCCTTCTGTGAACAATGAAGATGTATATAATACGGAGCGTGGGATCATGCGGAAGGTTTCATCTTTAAAAAGCTTCTATAATTATTTTTACAGAAATGAACGGATTGAAAAAAATCCTGCCTCTCTCCTGCGTCTCCCCAAACTCCATGAAAAAGAGATCACACGGTTGGAAATTGATGAGGTGGCACGGCTTCTGGATGAGGTTGAGGAAGGTGAAAAGCTCACAGAAAGGCAGAAACTGTATCATGAACGGACAAAGGTCCGGGACCTGGCCATGCTGACACTTCTTTTGGGGACAGGACTCCGTGTATCGGAGTGTGTCGGATTAAATATAAACGATGTGGATCTGGACGCCTGTGGAGTCAGGATATTCCGGAAGGGCGGAAAGGAATCCATCGTCTATTTCAGCGATGAAGTCCGGGACGTTCTGGAAACGTACCTGGATGAACGCCAGGCCATTGACGCCCTTCCAGGTCATGAGGATGCTGTGTTCCTGTCCCTGCAGAAAAAAAGGATGAGCGTCAGAACGGTGGAAAATATGGTAAAAAAATATGCGGGTCTTGTTACTCCCCTAAAAAAGATCACCCCCCATAAGCTTCGGAGCACCTACGGCACCAGCCTTTACCGGGAAACCGGCGATATCTATCTGGTAGCATCGGTCCTTGGGCACAGCGATGTCAATACCACCAGGAAGCACTATGCGGCCCAGGAGGACCAGAGACGGAAAAGCGCCAGAAATATAGTCCAGCTAAGGGAAAAAAAGGAACAGGGGCCCCAGTAGCCTGGCTAGTCCGGATACAGACTGGCTGCGGCCTGGAGCCTGCCAGTTACAAACGGCATTCCTTAATAATTAGCTATCCTGCGGCAGATCCGGAGAACTACTGCTCCGACGGGATCATACCTGGCTGTCTGGCATAATATACAACAGTCAGGGAGTCCCCGGCCTCAATGGAATCCGAAACCAGGCCGTTGATCTCTTTCAGTTCTGATATATACTGGCGGACCTCCATTCCGGAGTTAGCCCTGTATCTTTCAGCAATGGACCACAGAGAGTCCCCCTGACGGATCTCAATGTTGGTATAATAACGGTCATAACCGCTCTCCCTCTCCTCTCCGCTGGCAGTTACCAGTGTCTTTCCCAGGAGACAGGATAAAATCATAATGGATGCGGCAAACAAAAACAAATACTTTTTCATATTCAGTCCCTCCTGCGTCAAAAGAATGTATGTTCGGGAACATTTGTTCTGGTCTCATGATAACACCAGAACAAATGTTTGTCAACAGATTTCCTGCTTTTTCTCGAACAAAAGTTTGCTTTTTTGCCGGACATATGATAGTATATAAAAAAGAAATCTATTCCCTTCCAGGGATTTTTATAAGATATGATATCATTTTTTCATGAAAATGATGCAAAGGAGGATCCACATATATGAGCCAGGGTAAAATAACTGAAAAACAGAAAGAAATTCTTGAATTTATAAAAGAAACAATTTTAAGCAAAGGATATCCGCCGGCTGTGCGCGAGATCTGCGAAGCCGTCCATCTGAAATCCACCTCTTCTGTCCACTCCCACCTGGAGACACTGGAGCGGAATGGATACATAAGACGGGATCCCACAAAACCCAGGACCATCGAGATCCTGGATGATGATTTTGCGCTGACCCGCCGGGAAGTGGTCAACGTACCGCTGATCGGGACCGTTGCCGCAGGAATGCCGATCCTGGCAGAGGAGAATATTGAGGATTATATCCCCATCCCTGCGGAGCTGCTTCCCAATAAAGAGGTATTTATGCTGAGGGTAAAAGGAAACAGTATGGTGGAGGCTGGAATCCTCAACGACGACAAGGTGATCGTCGCAAAGCAGCCTGTGGCTGAAAACGGGGATAAGGTGGTTGCCCTCCTGGGAGATTCTGCAACGGTAAAAACCTTCTATAAAGAATCCGGCCACGTCCGCCTGCAGCCGGAAAATTCTTCTATGGACCCGATCATCGTGGACGACGTCCAGATCCTTGGAAAGGTCATCGGCCTGTTCCGGTTTATGAATTAGCAGGAATGATGCCTGCCTGCGGCGGGCTGCTGCGGCCGCAGACGTTCCTTCCGCCGTATGGCGAACCCTGCAGAGCATTTTATATGCCACAGGACACGTGTTTCAGTAACTAAAAAGCACCGGCATCCCCCTTAGGAAATAGCCGGTGCTTCAGGTATATGTTTTTTGTCAGACTGCGTTCCGGATCAGTCCAGCTCCTCTACGGATCCTACGACCTTTCCGTCTCTCCAGATGCGCTCCAGATCATAGAACAGCCGGTCTTCCTTGGAAAATACATGAACGATCACATCGCCGTAGTCCAAAAGGACCCATGTTGAGCTTAGATTTCCCTCTTTCTGGCGGCACTCAAAGCCAGCTTTAAAGAGCTTTTCCTCCACATTATCGATCAGAGCCTGGGTCTGGCTGCTGTTGGATGCGCTTGCCAGTACAAAATAATCTGCAATAACTGTTACACCCTGGATATCAATAATTTTTATATCTTCTCCCTTTTTCTCGTCCAGCGCTTCGACTGCGAGTCTTACCATTTCTTTTGACTGATTCAACTGTGTTTTCCTCCTTTATTTTCTCTGGCCCGATTTCTCCGTTCCCGGCTGCGGCCTGTTCCCGGCTTCTTGCTGCCACCGCACGCATATGATTACAGGCGGCAATGGTCAAAGGATCAATGGGGCAGTCCAGGGTACCCAGGTAACGGAGAATGCTCTCCATAATGGCCAGACAGGCCCGATCCAGATCCTCAAAGGCCAGCTTTCTCATCCTGGGCAGATCCGCAGCTTTATAACGCCGGGGCTCAATATAATCTGCCACATAAAGGATCTTATCCAGCATCCCCATGTCTGTTTTTCCTGTGGTATGACACGCAATGGCGCTTAAGATCTCTTCATCGTCCACTCCGTATTTTTCCCTGGCCATCCACGCTCCCAGTTTTGCATGAAGCAGGGATGGATCCCGTTCTTCGCTTTCAGAAACAGGGATCCCGCGGCTTATGCATTTTTCCAGCATGGTCGGACGGTCGTACCGCTTGGCGCAGTCATGAAGGAGTCCGGCCAGCTCTGCCTTATCCAGATCATATCCGTACCGCATGGCCAGGGCCTGGCAGGTGTAGGAAACTCCCAATGTATGCTCGAACCGCATGGGATCCAGTTTCTTTTTTAAATGCTTTCTTATTTCAATGACTCTGCTGTCCATATGAATATGCCCTTTACTGATTCCGTGTTATCTGCTCTCCTGGTACAGCCTGTGTTCTCTGATGTAAGCGGCCACGGCTCCGGGAACCAGCTCTCCTATATCTTCTCCCCTGGCCGCCATGTCCCGGATCCTGGCAGAAGCCACATTCATTTCTGGATTGTGGAGCACCTGGATATGGGCTCCGTACACGGATTTTAAATGACTGATCTGCTGGTCCAGGGTCCGGCCGGCCCGGTCATATTCCCTGCCGGACACCAGAAGTGAGGTAAGCTCCATGACCTTTTCCGGGTGATACCAGGTTTCCAGCTGGAACAGGGAATCGGCTCCAATGATAAAATAAAATTTGTCCTCCGGGTATTCTTCCTTTAGAAGCTCCAGCGTCTGTGCAGTATACGTATTCCCCTCCCGCTTCATTTCAAAATCAGAGACTGAAAAAAACGGGATCCCCTCCAGCGCCAGCTCCAGCATAGCCAGGCGGTCCTTTCCGTCCGTAATCCGGTGATCCTTTTTATGGGGAGGGATATGGGACGGCATATACCAGATCTCATCCAGCCCGTATTCGGAGCGGGCCTGTCTTCCCAGAAGAAGATGGCCGTTGTGGACCGGATCAAAGGTCCCGCCCATAATGCCGATACGTTTCATGGCAGCTCTCCTTTCCAGCTTACGGGAGAACGATCTTTCTGTCCTTCTCTTCCTTCGCCGGTTTATATAAAACGATCATCCTTCCGATCACCTGTACCACCTGCGAGCGGGTACGCTCTGCCAGGGTCTGGGCCAGGATCTTTCCATCATCCACACAGTTCTTTAAAACATGGATCTTGATCAGCTCACGGGCGTCCAGCGCCTCGTTTACAGACTGGGTAAGCTCCGGTGTAAGGCTGGATTTACCGATCTGCAGAATTGGATCCATGGTCATGGCAAGTCCCTTAAGATAGGCCCTCTGCTTGCTTGTCATATGCTCTTCTCCTTATTTATAATACTCAAAAGCCAGACCGTACATACGCACTGTATCGCCCTCGGAGATTCCGGCCTTTTCCAGCTCATCCAGGATCCCGTTCTGTTTCAGGAATTTCTGGAAGAAGTCGAAGCCCTTCTCTGAGTCCAGATTGGTGTAGCCCAGCATCTTCTCGATCCTGGGACCTTCCACAACGAACGCTCCATCGTCAGAACGCTCCACTGTGTAAGGCAGATTCCGGTCCGCCTGATATTCAACTTCAAACTCTTTTTCAAATACTCTAGGAGTCCGGTCCACAGTCCGGAGGACCTGGAACAGATGGCCCAGAAGTTCGTTGACGCCCTCTCCGCTGACAGCCGAAATACCGAATACGGGAATTCCCTTCGGTTCAAATTCATCCTTCAGCGCCTTTAAGGGATCGTGCTCCTCATCATACAGGGCGTCCAGCTTATTGGCCGCAATGACCTGCGGCAGCTTTAAAAGCTCCGGATTATAGGTAGAAAGCTCATTTATGATGGTATGGATATCCTCCACCGGGTCGCGTCCCTCCACAGAAGCCGCATCTACCACATGAAGGAGCACCTTCGTCCGCTCGATGTGGCGCAGGAATTCGTGGCCAAGGCCGGCGCCATCCGAAGCGCCTTCGATCAGCCCGGGAATATCCGCCATCACAAAGCTGTTTCCATCGCCCAGGTTCACAACGCCCAAGTGCGGGTTTAGGGTAGTAAAATGATAATTGGCGATCTTTGGCCTTGCGTTGGAAACGCGGGAAAGCAGCGTGGATTTTCCCACATTCGGGAAGCCCACCAGACCCACATCGGCGATCACCTTAAGCTCCAGCTGGATCCAAAGCTCCTGTCCTGGCTGTCCTGGCTGGGCATATTTGGGGACCTGCATGGTGGAGGTGGCAAAATGCATATTTCCCAGCCCTCCCCGGCCGCCTTTCAGAATGATCTCCCGCCGGTTGTCTCCGGACATATCCGTGATGACCTTTCCCGATTCCAGATCCTTAACAACCGTGCCCTCGGGCACCTTAACGATCAGATCCTTTCCGTCGGCACCGTGGCAGCGGCGTTTTCCGCCTTCTTCCCCACTCTGCGCCACATATTTGCGGACGTGCCTGAAATCCACCAGTGTATTAAGGCCGTCGTCCACCTCAAAAATGATATCGCCGCCTTTGCCGCCGTCACCGCCGTCGGGGCCGCCGTTGGGAACATATAATTCTCTGCGGAAGCTCACATGGCCATTCCCGCCGTTTCCTGATCTGATAAATACTTTTGCACTGTCTGTAAACATGATAAGCCCGGTCCTTTCCAAAAATGTCTGGTTTCCCAGTAGAGAAAAAAGCCCCATACCTTACGTATGGAGCTCTCTGCTTTATTCGTTGATCGCCTTCGGATATACAGAAACCTGCTTTTTGTCTCTGCCTTTTCTCTCAAATTTAACAACGCCGTCAACCATTGCGAATAATGTATCATCACCGCCGCGGCCAACATTAAGACCCGGATGGATCTTTGTTCCACGCTGTCTGTAAAGAATATTTCCGGCTAATACGAACTGGCCGTCTGCTCTCTTTGCGCCAAGGCGTTTGGACTCGGAATCTCTGCCGTTCTTTGTGGAACCAACACCTTTTTTATGGGCAAATAACTGAAGGTTCATCTTAAACATATCGGTTACACCTCCCTGAATCGAAAATTGATATATTCCGCTCCGTATTCATCCCGGATATTCGTCAGCCCGAGGATCAAGGACTTCATGAGGAGCTGCGATTCGGGACTCATGGAATCGGGGAAAAGGAAAGAGAACTGGCCTCCATCCTCTGAAACACTTCCCTCGAAATGATCGTCTGTAAACTGTTCGACGGAATTCGCCATGTTGAGAGCCAGTACAGAAACAGCAGAACATATGATATCCTGTCCGTATTCTGCATAGCCAGCATGACCGCTTATTTCGATCCCTTTTTCTTTCCTGTCCTTATCGCGCAGGATAATTACTTGAATCATACAAAATTAAGCGTTGATCTTGTCAATCTTAACCTGGGTATAAAGCTGTCTGTGGCCGTTTTTCTTATGATAGCCAGTTTTGCGCTTATACTTGTAAACGATAACTTTTTTGCCCTTGCCAACCTTCTCAACGGTTGCGGAAACAGTCGCGTTTTCCACTGTGGGGCATCCGATCGTAAGCTCGCCGTTGTTTACAGCCAGAACCTGATCAAAAGTAACAACAGAACCTACTTCTGCGTCCAGTCTCTCAATCTTGATGCTGTCGCCTTCGGCTACTTTATACTGCTTACCACCTGTTGCAATAATCGCGTACATATTGCACCTCCTATTATCATTACTCGCCAGTTACGGTGTGTTCCCGCAGGAACCCTTGCAGACCTCGCTGTGCGGCATACTGTAATATAATAGCACCTGTCCATCTTTCTGTCAACCGTTTTTTACAGGATTTTCTGCCTTATGAAAAATTTCTGTCTCGCTGCCAGCGAAAAAACGCCGCAGATCAGGCGGAAAACCGCCCGTCTGCAGCGCTTTCGCTTTTACTGCTCTGCAAAAGTATCGAAATATCCCTGGATAAACACGATGGGCGTTCCCTTATCTCCAGAACCGGAGGTCAGGTCACAGAGAGAGCCGATGAGATCCGTCAGCCGTCTGGGAGTCGTGCCCTGGGAGGCCATGCTCCCCTTTAAGCTGCCGTCCTTGGCTTCGATCTTTTCCTTCATGGCCCTTGTGAGCTCCTCGCCCTTCAGATCCTTGAAATCGTTGTCTGCCAGATATTTTAATTTCAGTTCGTTGGGAGTTCCCTCCAGGCGCTCTGTATACGCAGGGCTTACCACCGGATCAGCCAGCTCCCAGATCTTTCCTACCGGATCCTTAAACGCGCCGTCCCCGTAGATCATACAATTCATCTTCACGCCTGTGGCCTCTGCAAGGCTCTCCTGGAGATTTTTCACAAATTCATTACAATCTCTCGGGAACAGCTTTACCGTGTCTTCTGTGGCCTTATTGGAGCCGTACAGGCCATACTGCTCGTTATAACCGCTTCCATCCACCGGAGCGTTCATGATATCTGCCAGCGTCAGCACCTTCTCCGCTCCCGCAGCCAGTAATCTCCGTCTGGAGCGTTCTCTGGTGTGGATATCGCAGCAGAGTACATTTTTTGTATAGGGGAGCACTGCGCGGCAGTCGTTGGCAAAAATAAATTCCGGCTCGCAGCCCTCGGCCTCAAACAGCTCCTTATAATAAGCCACATAATCCACGCCTGTGAACGGATGCTTTACATAGCCGAAGATCTCCCTGTACTTTGCCTCATCCATTACGTCTGAATACGGATTGACTCCCTTTTCATCCAGAAGATCGTCGTCAAACAGGTGGTTGCCCACTTCATCGGAAGGATAGCTCATCAGGATATAAACCTTCTTAAACGCCTTGGCAATGCCTTTTAAGCAGATGGCGATCCGGTTCCGGCTTAAGATCGGGAACGTGACAGCGATGGTATCGCAGCCAAATTTTGTGCGGCAGTCCTTCGCAATGTCATCTGTACTGGCATAATTGCCCTGGGTCCTGGCCACTACGGCCTCTGTTACAGCTACGATGTCCTTTTCATGAAATGTGATATGTTCTTCTTTTCCCATATCGGCGATAGCCTCTGTCACGATCCGGATCAGATCGTCTCCTTCTTTCACAACCGGGCATCTGACGCCTCTGGATACGGTTCCAACAGTTCTCATGATTTGTACCTCATTTCTTTTATAAAAATATACGATTAAGCATATAATATCCGCTCCGCAGATATTATGCTGCATCTTCCCGATGCAGCTCCCTCCGGGAGATTCCTGCGCCCGGATTTCTGCGGTGAACGTAGAAACCGGCATGCGCCATGGTATAATATCTGCTCCGCAGATATTATGCTGCATCCTTCCGATGCAGCTCCCTCCGGGAGATTCCTGCGCCCGGATTTCTGCGGTGAACGCAGAAACCGGCATGCGCCATGGTATAATATCTGCTCCGCAGATATTATACCATATTTCCCCAAAAAGCAAAGGGATAATTGTTATCTATTTTTTTCACTGCGGGAAAACTGCTCATGGAGCGGACGGAGCGTCTTCTTTCTTGTGATCTCCACCAGTCCCAGGGGCGTCATGTCCACCAGGACCGTTTTGACAGGATCTGCCGCCAGACACTGGCGCAGCCTTCTCATAAGCTCCTCATTCTGTGCCTTTTCCTTCATATCGATGAAATCCACCACAATGATCCCGGAAAGATTTCTGAGCCGCAGCTGGACCGCGATCTCCTCGGCCGCCTCCAGATTCGTTTTCAGGTACGTTTCCGAAGCCGTCTTCTTATCCGTGTTTTTTCCGGTATTCACGTCGATCACGGTCATGGCCTCCGTAGGCTCGATGACCAGATATCCGCCGGAGCGGAGCCAGACGGTCCTTCCCAGGGCGCGGTCCAGGGCCGCAGACAGGCGGTACAGGGCAGACAGGGGATAGCTGTCCGTATAGAACCGCACCGGAACCTGAAAACCGTCCCCAGCGGCCTCCTGGAGCTCCTGGTAAATATCTGGAAGATCTGTAAGGATCTCTTCTGTTTCATCCTTCCGGACATCCATGGCGCTGCGGACAAAAAAGCCTTCCGGCTGATAGAGGATGCTTCCTGCCGTGCGGCTCCTCCCGTTCTCAAGAAGCCTGGCCATCCGTTCTGCCTGGCCGGACAGCTCCAGTCCGACCACCTCCAGGGGAGCGCCGTACGCATTGGTCCGCAGGATAAAGCCAGCACGCGGAAGTCCCGTTCCGGAAAGTCCGGAAACCAGGCCCCTGGCCTCCTCTTCCCACCATTCCTTCATCTGCTCTTTCCATCCGGCATCGCGGATCTTAGAGGAGATCCCCAGCCCGCTGCCGTCCAGGGTGAGCACTCCATACTGCCCTGTGAGAGAAAGCTTCGAGGTGAGCACCGCGTCCTTGGTCTTGACAGCAGCCCTGGAGATCTGGACCAGGATCTCGTCTCCATTTTTCAGCGGACTGGATCCGTCCCTCCCGTCTGCAAACAAATGGAACCTGTTTTCTGCCAGGCTGTAATAACCGTTGATCCCCGGCCTGTACTCCACAAAGGCAGCGTTGATATTTTTTACGATGTTCCGGACCCTTCCCACGCAGATCGTCCCAAGAGCACAGTCCTCCCGTTCCGGAGCCGTTCCGATCTGGAGGACGCGGTTTCCGGAAGCAAGGACAGACACGGTCCGTCCCCGCAGTTCAGTAAAGATCAGTTTATTCAATGTCTTCACCAAAGGATTCCAGGGTCACAAATTCATGGCTGTCCCCGGAGCCTGCATCCGCGTAGACCTCCTCACGGTTGATGGAAAAGCCAAAAACCGGGAACTCCCTGGAGCAGCTCCGGCAGAAGGCCTCCAGAAGAAGCTCCGGCTTCACATTGGCTGCGCTTCCGGCAGAAAGCTTAAGGAAAATGGAATTTCCGTCCTCCGATGGTCGGTACTCATAAATATATGGCCGGAGATCCATCTGCTTTTCGCCTTTTTTTGTCTTTTTTACGATATTCAGGTCTCCCGTCTCTATAAAGCCGCAGAGTCCGGCAAAGAACTCCCGGGCAGACATGCCAAGGGCCTCTTCATATTCCTTCTTCAGCGACACCGTATAATCACAGGCCGCCACCAGGGACATGGCGTTTCCGGCAGAATCCGGAAGCCTCTTAAAGCTCAGCACCTCCATCCCCTCTGCCATCTGGGCGTTGAGCCGCTCCACCATCCGCCCGGAGCTCTCTGTGGAAAGGACCTCAATGTCCAGGTACTCGCCGCTTCCTGTGAGCCCTACGCCCAGAGGAGCCGCAAAGGACATGATCTGGTGGGGAGAAAAGCCCTCCGAATACCGGATGTCCACGTCGGCACGGCGCATGGCCTTCTGGAAATAACGCATGATATCCAGGTGTCCGATGAACCGCATGTTTCCCTGTTTGGAAAATTTAATCCTGATCTTCAAAGCAGACACCTCCTCCGAATCGTCTTACGCCGCACCCGGAACAGCGCTCCCGGCAGTTGGGGGTCACGGTCCCGTTTACCGCATTGTTCCACTCTCTCTTTAAAAACTCCTTGGACACACCCGTATCGATGAAGTCCCAGGGGAACTGCTCGTCCAGGCTCCGCTCCCTGGTGGTATAGAAATCAATGTCCACGCCGCAGGTCTCAAACGCCTTCATCCATATATCATTCCGAAAGCTCTCAGACCAGGCGTCATATAAAGCGCCGTTTCTGTACGCCTCCTCGATGACGGCGGCCACCCTCCGGTCTCCCCGGGCCAGTACGCCCTCTAAAACCGTCACATCGGCCTTATGCCAGTTGTATTTCAGGCTCTTATGGTTCAGCATCTCCTTCATTTTGCGGTTGACCACCCGTGCCTTATCCAGGAATTCCTCCTTGGTGGACATCCTGGCCCACTGGAAAGGCGTAAAGGGCTTTGGCACAAAGAAGGACGTGCTGGCCACCACCTGGACCTTTCCGTTTCTCTGGTCCTTGGGGATCTCATAATACTCCTCTGCGATCTTCTCAGATAAAAGGGCAATGCCCTCCATATCCTCCACCGTCTCTGTGGGAAGGCCCAGCATGAAATACAGCTTCACCCGGTTCCAGCCTCCCTTAAAGGCATCGGCAGCTCCCTGGAGGATCTCCTCCTCAGTAAGCCCCTTATTGATCACGTCACGGAGCCTCTGGGAACCAGCCTCCGGCGCAAAGGTCAGACTGCTTTTTTTCACATCCTGTACCTTGCTCATCACGTCCAGAGAGAATGCATCGATCCTTAAAGAAGGAAGGGATACGTTGACTCCCTTTCCATGGAATTCCTCGATCAGGAAACGCACCAGCTCCTCCAGGGAACGGTAATCGCTGGAACTTAAGGAGCTTAAGGAGATCTCCTCGTGCCCCGTATTTTTCAGCATCTTATATGCCAGGTCCTTCAGCCGCTCCACGTTCTTTTCACGCACCGGCCGGTAGATCATGCCTGCCTGACAGAACCGGCAGCCGCGGATACAGCCGCGCATGATCTCTAAGACCACACGGTCCTGGGTCACCTTGATGAACGGCACCAGGGGCTTTTCCGGATACACGGCCTCCGTCATATCCAGGACCAGCTGCTTTACGACCTTTTCCGGGGCCTCCGGACAGGTGGGACGGAACGCCTTTAAGGTGCCGTCCTCATGGTATTCCGGCTCATACAGGGACGGAACGTAGATTCCCGGCACTCCGGCCGCCCGTTTTAAAAACGTCTCCCTGGACTCGCCATTTTTCCGGCTGTCTTTGTAAATATCGATCAGCTGCCGGTATGCGGTCTCTCCTTCTCCAATGTAAAACAGATCAAAAAACTCGGCAATAGGCTCCGGGTTATAGGCGCAGGGACCACCTCCGATGACGATGGGGTCATCCCAGGTCCGGTCGCTGCCATGGAGCGGGATCCCGGAAAGATCCAGGATCTGGAGGATATTTGTATAACACATTTCATACTGGAGGGTGATCCCCAGGATATCAAAATCCTTCACCGGGTCCTGGGACTCGATGGCAAAAAGCGGGATATGCTTTTCACGCATGATGGCGTCCAGGTCGGTCCACGGCGAATATACCCGCTCACAGTACACATCCGGCATCTTATTGAGCATATCGTAAAGGATCTGGATCCCCAGATGGGACATGCCGATATCATATACGTCCGGGAAGCACATGGCAAACCGGACATCCACACTGGACGGATCCTTACATACCGAATTGATCTCCCCGCCGATATAACGGGCTGGCTGCTGGATACTCAGCAGTATTTCGTCACTTAATGCTAATTTTCTCATTCTCATTCCTTGCTTTGCGGTTATTTATGGTTGCTTTTTTTATCCTTGATCCTCCGGATCAGACAGCAGGACACAGACTGATCCAGTATATACCGCATAATTATAAGGTATTTTTTTGCGGCTGGCAACCCCTTCCCACCTTTTTGCAGGTTTTCACCGTTCCTTCCGGCCTCTGCCGTATCGTCCCGGCCCTGCCGTTCTCTTTTCACCGGCTGCCGCACCGCCGTATATGAAATACGGTCATGACCTGTTCAGAAGCTTCTGATACGACAGATCCATCACAAACGCCCCCAGGGGCGCAGTAAGGACAATGGCAAGCACGGCGGCCGTAAGAACGGTATCTCCGCAGGCAAGGCCCATAGAAAGAGGGATCCCTCCGATGGCGGCCTGGACGGTGGCCTTCGGCGTATATGCTAACATTACAAATAACCGTTCTCTTCTCCCAAGCTTCGTTCCCCATAGGCAGAGAGCCACACCGGCCATCCTGAAAGCAAGAGCGCCAAGGATCACCAAAAGCGCCCGTCCTCCGGCCTGGGCCAGGTATCCTGTATTCACAGCGGCGCCCACAAGCACGAACAGAAAAATCTCAGCGGCGACCCACAGCTTTCCATACTTTACAGAGATCCTTCTGGCAGCCTCTCCCCTTTTCTTCTGAAGGCCTATGCCTATAAACATGACCGCGATCAGGGATGAAAAGCGGATGGGTGTTGCCAGCATGTCTTCAGCCGCCACCAGAAACAGCGAAATACTCAAGATAATAAGCACCTTTGAAGTATCCCGGATATGCACCTGTTTAAAAAACAGGGCCAGCAAAGATCCGGCCGCCAGTCCAAGGATGATCCCCAGAAGGATCGAAACAGGGATATTTATAAAGCTGACAGCAGAAACTCCCTTTCCCTGCATCATGCCGGTAAATGTAGAAAACAGGACGATCACATAGACGTCATCCACAGATGCGCCTGCAAGGATCATCTGGGGAATCCCTTCCCGTTTTCCATATCCCTCCTCCATCAGCCGGACCATCCTCGGTACGACCACTGCCGGAGAGACTGCGGCAAGAACGGCTCCCAGGACGGCTGCCTCCAGGACCGTCAGCCCCATGAACCGGGTCCCCAGAAGGATCACTCCCAACACCTCAAAGCTTGCCGGAACAAAGCACATGAGAAACGCCGGCCGGCCTGTCTTTTTTAATCCCGCCAGATCCAGTCCCAGTCCGGCTCTTGTAAGGATAATGATCAGCGCAATTTTCCGGAGCTCCTCCGATATCCCCAGGATATCTGCATCCAGCAGATCCAGAGCATATGGCCCAAGGATCATGCCTGTGGCCAGCATGCCCATAAGGCCCGGCAGCCGGAGCCTCTGGCACAGCCATGCCATGGACATTCCAACAATCAGGATCAGTGAAATACTCAGTAACATAATACATCTCCTCCCGGCATAGAAAAAGCTGACAATATCTGCACGGGTCTGTCTGCAGAAGTCATCAGCTTTAAACACCTTACGCCTTTTTCCTTTGGAAGTGTATCACATCCCATCCCGGATGGCAAGGAAAATATTCCCATATGCGGCTTCAGCCTGCGTGTGTGCCCAGGGTCTCCCTGATCCAGTCCACCCACACAGAATAATATTTTCCCAGGACATGGGCCCCGTCGGAGGAATATCCCGCCGCCAGATTTCCATTTTCATCGTCAAATACCTGGTTCACATCCAGATAGACATAGCCAGAGGCCTCTGCCATGCTTTTAATATCCCTGTTTAAGGCATTGATCCTGTCATTGTTGTAGATACTGCTGCCGGAGGCTTTCTCCGCTGTCACATGAAGGTTGGCCCCCAGGACGATGGCGGCGTCCGGCTGCAGCTCATGGACCTTTTCCACGGTCCTTTTATACTGCTTTACAATGGAATCGTAATCATATCCCAGCTCATTGATCCCCAGCATAAAAAATATGGTATCGAATTTCCGGGAACATAAGAGCTCCTCCAATCCGCTCTTTTCCTGGGATCTCAGCTTAACGGTTTTATTAAATAGCGTAAATACGCTCATACCGGAATCGGCGAACACCTCCGCCTGGCCCAGGTCTCCATATTCAGAAAGACCCACGGTCCGGGAATCTCCAATGAAAAGGACGCCGGAAAAATCCTCCTTTAAGGACACAGCCGGAGCTCCAGAGGGCTCGGAAGCCACAGTCTCTTCCTCTGACAGAGAGATCTCCTCCCCACTGGGAGCCGTTTCCCCGGTCTGGCCGCCTGCCCCGCCGGAGACGGCAGCCGTTCCCGCTCCATCCGCCGTTTCTGGGATCTCTTCCTCCCGTGTTTCTCTCTCTGCTCCTATATCAGGCTTCTTTGCAGCCCCCTCATCCGTTTCCTTCTCCATGGCTCCCGCCTCATACCAGGGCGTCAGCTTTCTCACAGCTCCAGGAACGTATTCCACTGCGATCACAGCCGCCAGGCTGGCTGCCAGAAATGTGCTGTACCAGTAACGCTTCATAATCTTCCTCCCCTTTTTCATTCTCTAAAAATTTAAAACCGGAAATACAGGAACGGATCGTCCATTCCCATCTTCATACAGTAAACGCAGCCCCAGAACACCGCCAGGAGCACCACAGCCGCCGCAGGACTATTTTTGAACCGCCTGTAAAGCTTCATGGGAAGGCCGGTGGCAAAGACCAGTCCCGCTGCCAGGGAGAGCCCGTAGAGCCTTCCATATTTTAAATAGTCTCCGGCAAAATATGCCATTCCCTCTGGCTGCGGCAGGAACGGGAACAGCCTGGTAAAGTAAACGGCCATCTGCGAAAGATCCGTCACCGCAAACAGCACCCAGCTTACGGAAATGGCAAAGGCCATGTAAAGATGGCCCAGGGCCGGGACCCTATCCAAAATCCGTATGAGCCCCAGCTTTTCCACCGAGATCAGCGCAAACATCAGAAGCCCCCAGAGGATAAAGTTCCAGCTTGCCCCATGCCAGAATCCGGTGAGGGCCCAGACCGCCAGCATATTGCGGAAGGTCATAAGTTTCCCCTTCCTGCTGCCTCCCAGGGGAATATATACGTAATCCCTGAACCAGCTCCCCAGGGTCATGTGCCACCGCCTCCAGAATTCCGTCATGGAAAGAGACAGGTATGGGTCATGAAAATTTTCCGGGATCGTAAAGCCCATGATCCGCCCCAGCCCCTTGGCCATCAGGGAATAGCCGTAAAAATCAAAATAGATCTGGAGGCTGAAGGCTGTGATGGCCAGCCATGCAAAGGGAGTGGAGATACTTTCATAGCCCACGGTCCCGGCCTCATTCCAGAGCCCGCCCAGGCGGTTTGCCAGAAGGACCTTGAGTCCCAGTCCTATGGTGAAGGTCTTCAGTCCCTCCTCCACCGCCCGCATGGAATGGGACCGGCGGGAGATCTCCTTCTTAATGGAGGAGTAGGTAACGATGGGACCGGCGATCAGCTGGGGAAACATACTGATATACATGGCAAAGTTCACGAAAGAAGGCTCATATTCTGCCGTTTTCCGGTACACGTCCGCCAGATAGGAAATGGCCTGGAAGGTATAAAAGCTGATCCCCACCGGGAGCACCGGCGCAAACACAGGAAGCTCCAGGGAAAGCCCCATGAGCCGGAGGATGCCGTTGATATTTTCTGTAAAAAAGCCGGTATATTTAAACAGCAGCAGCCAGAACAGATTATAAGCCACTCCCCAGAACAGCCGCTTCCTCCTGCGGAACCTGGCCCGGCTGCGGGCGATCCGGCAGCCCAAAAAATAGTTCACTGCCATGGACGCCCCAAAGAGCGCCAGATAAAGAGGCGTATCCCAGACGCCGTACAGGTAAAACAACATGCTCCCTGCGAAAAGGCAGAAGTTCTTATACCGCGCCGGGCAGAGAAAATAGATCAGTAAAAATATGGGTAAAAATTGGAATATGAATTCCAGACTGCTGAAAACCATGGGAAACCTGTCCTTTTCTGTCATTTTTTGTTCTATCACATATATAGACGTGACAAAAAAGAAGAAAGTTTCATCCAGAATAAAAGATAAGAAAAAAAGCTCCCGGAGGATCTTCTCTCCGGAAGCTTTTGGTTTCAGCCTCGTATTAAGCTTTTTTTACATCCTTAAATTTCTCTGCGATCTTGATCAGCAGTTCCACGGTCTGCTCCATGGACTGGATGCATACAAATTCGTATTTGCCATGGGCGTTGTGGTCTCCAGTGCAGAGGTTGGGACACGGAAGGCCCATATAGGACAGCCTGGAGCCGTCGGTACCGCCGCGCACCGGGCGGACATTGGGCGTATCCACTCCCAGCTCCTTAAAGGCCTCGGCAGCGATATCCATTAAATACATATGGGGACGGATCTTTTCTGCCATATTGTAATACGTATCGGAGGTCTCCACCACAACGGTGCCTTCTCCATACTTCTTATTTAAGAAGTCAGCGATGGTATGGCCCATGGCCTTCCTGGATTCAAAGATCTCCTTATCATGGTCGCGGACGATGTATTTCAGTACAGTCTCCTCCACGTTTCCGGAGATTCCATTGAGATGGTAGAAGCCCTCATACATTTCTGTATACTGGGGCTTTTCTGCCTCCGGGAGCATGGACTGGAATTCCAGACCGATGAGGATGGCGTTTTTCATCTTGCCCTTGGCGCTGCCTGGGTGGATGTTCTGGCCGTGAATGGTGACGCTCATGGAAGCTGCGTTGAAGGTCTCGTATTCCATCTCGCCGAAGGCTCCGCCGTCCACTGTATAAGCCACATCGGCGCCCCAGCCGGGTACGTCGAAGAAATCCACGCCGTGTCCCACTTCTTCGTCGGGAGTAAAGGCGATCTTGATGGTCCCGTGGGGGATCTCCGGATGTGCCATGAAATATTCAGCCATAGTCATGATCTCGGCAATACCGGCCTTATCGTCTCCGCCCAGAAGGCTGGTGCCGTCGGTGGTGATCAGGTCCTTGCCCACATAGTTCTTTAATGCCGGGAATACCTCCGGGCTCATTTTAATGCCCAGATTTTTATTCAGGATAATGTCTCCGCCGTTATAGTTCTGGATCAGCTGGGGACGGGTGTTCTCATCGGAAAAATCCGGAGAGGTGTCCATATGGGCCAGGAAGCCCACCACCGGACAGTCGGTCTCCGCCGTAGCCGGAATGGTGCCATATACGTAGCAGTGTTCGCTCATGGACACATCCTTTACCCCCAGGGCTTTTAACTGCTCCACCAGAAGCTTTGCCAGGGCGAACTGCTTTTCTGTACTGGGCACAGAGGCGGCGTCCTCGGCAGACTGGGTATCAAATGCAATGTACTTTAAAAAATTATCAACGACTTTTGACATAACGTACACTCCTTTTCTCTGATTCCGGATCGCTCCGTTCCTTTAAAGTATAGCAGATTTTTCCAGAATTGTCCATCAGTTCCCCTGGAGGATCCGGGCCAGTTCAGAATTTTCATTTAAGATCACCGTCTTGTTGGAGCCCTTCAGGCTGGCCTTTAAGGCGTCCAGGCTGCGGATGTAATTGTAATAATCCGCCTTGCTCTCATCGTTGTAGGCATTGGAGAGGATCCGCATGTACTCAGCCTCGCCTTCGGCCCGGATCTTCTCCGCCTTGGCCTCTGCCTCGGAGATGATGATGGACACATCCTTATCGGTGGTGTTCTTAATGACGTTGGACTGGTACTGGCCGTCTGCCGTATAACCGGCGGCGATGTTCTGACGCTCTGAGATCATACGCTGGTAAACGGCCTCCTTATTGGAATCCGGCAGGTCTAACATCTTGGTCTCTACCTTTTTCACAGTGATCCCATAGCTGTCCAGGGAATTTCCGATCCGTTCCGTAATAAGCTCCGCTAACTTCCCGTCACGGCCGGAGATCACGTCCGCCTGGTCCGTGGAGGAGATAACATTTTTCACGGCATTGTAGACCACCACGGAAATGCGGCTTTCCGCATTGGCCTTACTGGCTCCCAGACGGGACAGATACTCCAGGGGATCCGTCACGCTCCATAAGGCAAAGGAATCGGTGAGCATCACCTTTTTATCCCTGGTGTTCACTTCACTGGGAACCAGGTCGTAAACCATCTCATAATTGGGGATGGACTGGGTGGTCTGGATAAAGGGGACCTTAAAGCTCAGGCCTGGCGTGTCGATGACCCGCACCACCTTTCCGAACTGGAGCACCAGCTTATACTCGTCGTTATAGGTGCTGACCATACTGGAGCCCAGTGTGATCAGGCCGGCGATGAGGATGATGAATAATGCGATCTTTCTTCCTGTTTTTTTCATATGCTTCTCCTCCTCTTACTGGCCGGCCGGCGCTGCGGCCTGCGGGGTCTGGTTTCCGGATGTCCCTTCCGTCACATTGGCAAAGGGCTCCAGAGGCAGCATGGTCTGGGTGCCGCTGCCATTGTCGATGATCACCTTCAGATCCGGCAGGAGCTCCTCCATGGTCTCGTAGAACATACGTTTTTTGGTGATCAGAGGATACTTTACATACTCAGCGTATGTATCCTCGAAACGTGCCACCTGTCCGTTGGCCTCGTTGATCCTCTGCTGCTTATAGGCCTCCGCCTCCTGTAAGAGCTTATCGGCCTCTGCATTGGCCTTGGGGATGTTTTCCGACTGGTATTTTTTCGCCGTATTAATGGCCGTCTCCATTCCCTGCTTGGCATCCTCCACGGCTTTAAATGCATTGGATACATCCTCCCTGGGCATTCCGGAGTCCTGGATGGACACGTTATAAATGCCGTATCCGATGTTTTCTTCCACCAGACGGTTGGTAAGCTGCTCCTTGACCCGCTCCTGGATCTGGGTCTTTCCTGTGGTGATCACGTCATCCACGTTATAAAGGCCCACAGTGTCACGGATATAGCTCTGGGCCAGGTTTTTAATGATGCTTTCATATACGTTTCTATGACGGACTGCCTGAATGGGGTCTGTGACCATGTACTCCACGTAGAAGTCCACATTGATCAGGTTAAAGTCATTGGTGATCATAAGGCTTTCCTTTTCAATGGAGACCGGATTTTCCATGGAAGCCCCCTCGGCCCGTTCCGGATCCGTGGTATAGCCGATCTGCATGCCGGTGATGGCCTTGGAGATCTTTGTCACCTGCTGGATCAGCGGCACCTTAAAGTGAAGGCCCGACGCCTCCTGGACCGACGGCTTTCCGAAGGTGGTGACCACAGCCATCTCTTCCTCTGAAAGAGTGTAGTAGCTGTCGAAGGCCAGAACGGCCGCCACCAGCACAGCCGCAGCGATCCCCACTCCTTTTCCGAGATTCCTGGGAACGCCCCCTCCTTTTTTTGCCTTTGCCTTTTTCTTTTTCGGCATATCCTCGGTCTGTTCATAGACCACGCTGTCCGCCTCGTTCTGCTTTTTTTTCTTCATTCCGTTCATGATCTCGTCCAGCTGCCCGCTTTTTTTCAGGGACGCAGCTACAAAGATCAGAATGACCACAAGAGAGATAATAAAATCCATAAACTGTAACTCCTCCTTTGTTTTATGGGGTCTTGCCCTGTTCCAGCGCTTCCTTCCGGTCCAGATCCAGCTGGAGCTCCTCCAGGTAATGGACCAGCATATCCCGGCAGCTGCGGATCTTCCAGGCCTTCGCTGCCGCTTCCTCATACGTAAAGCTTTTTCTTCCCCCGTCCTCCATCCGTTTCCAGAACCCGGCGATCACGTCAAATGGGACATAATAGATCTCGCCCTGGGATGTAAAGGAAAGGATGATAAAAGCCACTCCCCCCTGCTTTTCAAATTCCCGCATGAAAGCGATCTGGTGGGGGTGGATGTTCTGCAGAGGAAAGGTACGGACCGCACATTCCTTTGCGTCGAAGCACACCGGGATCCCCTGGACAGCGCCAATGTAATCCACAGTGCTCTTCATATCGAAATAGGCCAGTGTGATATGGCGGCTGGCCTTATCGATCTCGATGGGCGTGATGGGCGTGGGGATCTTCTGGATCAGCGCCAGTCCCTTTTCCCGGTAGCTCTCGTTGGTACGGTTGATGAGCTCCTCCAGGGTGGATCCCCTTAATCCTCTGGTCTTCCAGGTTCCCATATCACCGCGCTCCTCCCGGATTTCCGTTTAAGAGAAGCCCCTCGCCCTCTGCGGCCCGCAGAAACGTTTCCGGAAGCGGCGCTTCAAATGCCTTCCCGGAAAGGTGGGCAAACCGTCCCGTAAGGGCTGGGAACTCCAGCCGGTACGAGTGGAGAAGCTGGCCCTTCAGCCGGTATTTCCGCTCCAGCTCCAGGGGGCCTCCGCCTCCGTACTTCCCGTCTCCTAGGATCGGATGGCCCATGGATGATAAATGGGCCCGGATCTGGTGGGAGCGTCCCGTAAGCAGGGTCACCTTAAGGAGCGTGAGCCGTTCCGTAACGGCCAGAGGCTCATACTGGGTCACGATCCGCTTTGCCTCCCCTTCCGGGTCGGCCCTGGAAAGGATCTTCACCTGGTTGGTACGCGGATCCTTTAAAAGCCAGCCGTCAACGGTCCTGGCCTCCCGGACCGGTCCGTAAACGATGCACTTATAATATTTGTGGACCGTCCGGTCCCTGAACACCTCCGAAAGCATCTGTGAGCCCGCCAGGGATTTCCCCGCTGCCACGATGCCGCTGGTATTCCGGTCCAGTCGGTTGCACACAGAGGGCTTAAAGCTCCGCAGGGATCCTTCTGTGACACTACCCTTCTCCATCAGATAGTCAGTCAGATATTCCACCAGGGAAAGATCTGTGTCCCTGGCCTTCTGGGACAGCATGCCTGCGGGCTTGTTGATCAGAAGGATATCCTCGTCCTCATAGAGGATGGAAAGCTGTACCTTCTTTTCCTTCTGTATCTTCTGTACCTTTATTTCCGAAAATTTTTCGATGGTCTCATCTGCCAGAAACAGCTTTACCGTATCGCCCTCTGCCAGCATTTCGCCGCCCTCGCACTTTTTTCCGTTTAAGGTGATATTCTTCTTGCGCATCATCTTATAAAAAAAGCTTTTGGGGGCCAGCTTCATATACTTGGCCAGGAATTTATCCAGCCGCTGTCCGGCCTCGTTGGTTCCAATGGTGATCTCCTGCATGGTATCCTTTCTCTTACATGGAAAGGCTCTTTAAAAGCTTTTCCACATGAGGCGCGCTTCCGTCATCCTCATCCTCAGTGACATTTTTCAGGGTGGAAAGCCGGGTAAGGAAATTTTTCTTTTCCGTCATGATCCTGGCGTTTCCGTCTAACTTCCATCCGGTCAGCATCTCGTTTAAAAACTTCTCCGCCGCCTTGGTATCGATCCCCTTCTTTGGGCAGTAAAGGTACACGCCGGTGGGATGGATCACAGCCACGTCCACGGGCATGATAAAATCCCGGGAGGTGATGATCAGATCATACAGCATGGGGAACTTTTCCCCGTAAGGACGGCAGGCATCATAAAGCTCTCTGGGGGCGGTCCGGATCTTCCAGGAGGCCACCAGGGGCGACGCCAGGTTCGCCATGGGGAGCACCGTTAAAATGGCACTGATGGTCACCAGGTTTTTTAAAGACTTCCAGGTGATAAAATACCGGGAGACCAGGAGGGCCGCGATCACTAAGAGAAACAGAGAGACCAGAAGGATCTGCCTTTTTTTATGGGCATCCCGGTATCCATACATTCCTTTTTTTATCTTTTTATCCAACGTATCCATCTCCTCTTATTTCCATGTAAGAAATTTCATTAAAAGGCTGTGGGGGCAGATGCGGCACAGCACATAAAACGCCTTCATGGAAAGTCCCGGCACGGACACCGGTTTTCCCTTCAGGCAGTCGGAAAACGCCCGGTCCACCACATAGTTCGTCCTGGCCATGAACAGCCGCTTAAAGGGATCCATGGGCTTTCCGTTTAAGGCCTTCCCAAAAAACTCCGTATCCACAGGGCCGGGGCACACGGCGGTGACAAAGATCCTTCTCCGCCTCAGCTCCTCTCCCAGCGCCCGGCTGTAACTTAAGACATAGGCCTTGGTGGCCGCATAGACGGCGAATCCCGGCTGGGGCATAAAGGCCGCGGCCGAAGCAAACTGGAGGATCCGGCTGTTGTCCGGGATATAAGGAAGGACCAGCTCCGTCACAGCTGTCAGGCCCTCGCAGTTTAACTGCACCATGGAGGCGGCTTCTTCCTCTGGGAAGCTTCCCACAGGCCCTGTGATCCCAAAGCCCGCGGCATTTACCAGAAATCTCACCTCCGGCTTTTTTTCAGCCAGGGCTGCGGCCAGAATCTCCAGGTCCTCCTTTTTTGTCAGATCCAGGGGGAACTTCCGAAGCTTCACCGGGACCTTCCCGTCCAGTGCGTCCAGCCGCTCCTTTCTTCTTCCAACGACCCAGATCTCCTGGAAGCCTCCGTACCGGTCTGCCAGACGGAACACCATTTCCCTCCCCATTCCAGAGGAAGCCCCCGTGACAATGGCGATCTTCATCGCTCTCCCTTCTTTCCTTTTCCAGATTTATGGATATTGCGGATGGTCTTCTTTTTTCCGGAAGCCCGGCTGCCCCCGCCCTCCATCCGTTTTCCTCCGCCCTCTCCGGCGGTCCTTCGTTCTCCTCCCCGGGGCCGTATGAGGCACCTTCTGTCATAGCCGATCAGATCCTCTCTCCCGGCCTTTATGAGGGCCTCCCGGACCAGCTCGTAATTTTTCGGGTTCCGGTACTGGATCAGCGCCCTCTGCATGGCCTTTTCGTGGGGATTCACTGGAACGTACACCTCCTCCATGGTCCTGGGATCCAGGCCTGTGTAATACATACAGGTGGAGATGGTGGACGGCGTGGGGTAGAAATCCTGGACCTGCTCCGGCATATAACCCAGATCCCTGAGGTGCTCTGCCAGCTCCACCGCTTCCTTTAAGGTGGAGCCAGGATGGGAGGACATGAGATAGGGCACCAGATACTGCTTAAGCCCCAGTTTTTCATTCATGGCCGCATATTCTTTGGCAAACTGCCTGTATACAGCATTTTCCGGCTTTCCCATGCGCTTAAGGACCGGGTCCGCCACGTGCTCCGGAGCCACCTTCAGCTGGCCGCTGACGTGGTACATGCAGAGTTCTCTTAAGAAATCCTTCTTTTTATCCGCCAGGACGTAATCGAAGCGGATGCCGGAGCGGATGAACACCTTCTTTACCTTGGGAAGGGCCCTCAGCTTTCTAAGAAGCGCGATGTAGTCTCCATGGTCTGCCACCAGATTTTTACAGGGCTTCGGGAACAGGCACTGCTTTCCGGGGCAGGCTCCCTTTGTCATCTGCTTTTCGCAGGCCGGGAACCGGAAATTGGCCGTGGGGCCTCCCACATCGTGGATATAGCCCTTGAAATCCGGCTCCTCCGTCAAAAGCCTTGCCTCCTCCAGAATGGATTCATGGCTCCTGACCTGGACGATCCGCCCCTGGTGGAAGGTCAGGGCGCAGAAGCTGCAGCCGCCAAAGCAGCCCCGGTTACTGATGAGGCTGAACTTCACCTCACTGATGGCCGGAACGCCTCCCAGGGCCTCATAGGACGGATGGGGTGCCCGCATATAGGGAAGGGCGTACACGTCGTCCATTTCCAGAGTGGAAAGGGGCTTTGCCGGAGAATTCTGGACCACATAGAGATGGTCCGTATACGGCTCGCAGAGACGTTTTCCAGAAAACGCATCGGTGTTCTGGTACTGGGTAAAAAAGCTCTCCGCATAGGTGCGCTTATTTTCCTTCACCTGGTCGTAGGACGGCAGCCAGACTGCATCATAAACGGCCTCCCGCCGGTCGGTCTTATAGACGGTGCCGTCGATAAAGGTAATATCCTTAATATCGATCCCCGAAGCCAAGGAGTCTGCGATCTCCACAATGGACCGTTCCCCCATACCGTAGGAAATAAGATCCGCCTGGGAATCCACCAGGATGGAATGCTTCACCTTTCCGGACCAGTAATCGTAATGGGCCAGGCGGCGCAGGCTGGCCTCGATCCCGCCGATGATAATGGGAGCCTTCTTATAGACGGACCGGATCAGATTGCAGTAGACCACCGTGGCGTAATCGGGCCGTTTTCCCATGACGCCGCCGGGCGTATAGGAATCCTTTTCCCTTCTTCTTTTGGACACAGAATAGTGGTTCACCATGGAATCCATGTTTCCGGCCGTCACCAGGAAGCCCAGCCTTGGCTCTCCCAGGACCGTTATGCTGTCCTTATTTTTCCAGTCCGGCTGGGAAATGATCCCCACCCGGTAGCCATGGGCTTCCAGGAGCCGGCTTATGATGGCGTGGCCGAAGGACGGGTGATCCACATAGGCGTCGCCGCATACATAAACGAAATCACACTGGTCCCAGCCCCGTTTTTCCATATCCTCCCTGGACATCGGAAGAAAATCGTGCATCATTGTTTCTCCTTTATAATAATTCCGAATAATCACAAATGTATCCGTCGGCCAGGGCCTTCTTTTCCCCGGAAAGCTCCCGGGAAAAATCATCCTCCACGGCTAACACCGTCATCCCGGCCCGTTTGCCCGCCAGGATCCCCGCCGGAACATCCTCAAAGACAAGACAGTCCTCCGGAGCCACTTGGAGGCGTCTCGCCACCTCCAGATAAATATCCGGCTCCGGCTTTCCCTTTTCCACCTCGCAGGCGGTGGCCACCTCCTGGAAATACTCTCCGATCTGCAGAGCCTCGATGACTGCGTCGACAATAGGCCGTCCATTGCTGGTGGCGATGCCTGTGGCGATCCCCTGGTCCTTACAGTAACGGAGGAACTCCAGGGCGCCGGGCTTTAAGGGGACCTGGGTCCGGTATTTGTCCATGGCCATCTGGCTCCAGCACTCCTTGATCTCCTCCAGGGTCATGGGAAGGGAAAACCTCTCCTTAAAATAAGCGGCCGTCTCTGAAAAGCTCATGCCCTCCACAGCCCGCTCCAGATCCCCGGGGCAGTCATAGCCAAAGCGTCCCAGGAACTCCACGTCGATCTGGGGCCACATCCACATGGAATCCACCAGGGTCCCGTCCAGGTCAAAAAGGACGGCTTTTTTATTTTTCAGAAAATCTTTTATCATAGCTGTTCCAACCACTCCCGTTCTGTATCCGTAAGGGGACGGTATTCCCCCGGCTTCAGAGTCTCATCCAGGACCAGCGGCCCCATGGACAGGCGCTTTAAAAAAAGCACCGGGCAGCCGACGGCCTCCATCATCCGCTTTACCTGATGGAATTTCCCCTCCCGGATCCGCAGGCGGATCTCGGACTCGTCCTGTATGCGGTCGTAGGACAGGACCGTCAGCTCTGCCGGAAGGCATAAAAGCCCGTCGGGAAGATGGATCCCCCTGGCAAACTCCTCCGCGGCCCCTTCTCTCACCGTTCCGCGGCAGCGGGCATAATATACCTTGTCCACATGCTTTTTGGGCGACAGGAGCCGGTGGGCCAGGTCTCCGTCATTGGTGATGAGGAGAAGACCCTCTGTATCCAGGTCTAGCCGTCCCACCGGAAACAGGTCCTTCCTTTTTTTATCCGCGATCAGATCCAGGACCGTGGGATATTTTTTATCCTCTGTGGCGGAGACCACGCCCTGGGGCTTGTTGAGCATATAATACTCCATAACAGCGTAGGCGACCTCCTCGCCGTCTAAGGTCACCGTATCCCCAGGGATCCTTACCTTTATATCCGCTTTTTTTATGACTTCTCCATTGACCCGGACCCGGCCCTTTCTTACGGCCTCCTTAAGGGCGCTCCGGGTGCCCTTTCCCATGTCGGCCAGGAATTTATCCAGACGCAGCTCCTTATCCATGCGTTTCCCCCTGTTCCATGCTCATATCCAGGATATCCGAGGACGGATATTTTCCGTCCCCAATGCCTTATTCCATACTATATCAAAATCCAGGGAAAAGTACAACCGTTTCCTCCTGCCAGGTCAGTAGGAAGCCCGGGTACGATACTTCTCCAAATATCTTAAGATCCAGTAGGGATTCACAGAAAGCTCGTCATGATGCTCCGTCCGGATGTAGATCCCCAGGTGGAGGTGGACTGGAAACTGGCCGGTGGTCCCAGGCTCTCCGTAGCCGGAATCCCCCATATAGCCCAGAAGCTCTCCGGCATGGACTGTGTCCCCCGGCCTCCACTCCCGGCCGTCCAGGGTCTTTCCATAGGAGTCCAGGTGGGCGTAGTACAGATATGCGCCAGCCGGAGCCCGGATCCCGATGCGCCAGCCGCCCTTTTTCAGCCATCCGGCCTGCTCCACCACTCCGTCCGTCATGGACACCACCGGATAGAGCCCCGCCTCCGGAGCCCCAGCCATGAGATCGCACCCCTCATGGGTCCTGGGTCCGTCAAAGGACCGTTCCTCCATCCAGCCGTTTTCATAAACCACGTCCATGACATCCCCTCCGGCGCTTTCCGGGACGGGAAAGCAGGAAAGGTCTGCAAACACCATGCGGTACGCGTCGGAAAGCCGCTCAAATTCCTTCTGACGCCGGACCGGGAAAAAAAGAGGCTCCCCGGAGAGCTTCTTTCCCGTCAGATCAAAATTTTCCGTGAGCATAGCCATGGCAAGCTCCTCATAATCCAGGAAAGGCCGTTCCGCCGCGTCCCTTCCCAGGCGCATGGCCCGGAAGTCCCCGCTTTCCCAGGCATAGGGGACCATGGTATCCAGAGCCTTTACATGCTCCAGCTGAAAGATCAGCATGGAATCATACAGAATGAGCAGCGCCAGGACCAGAAGTTTCATATGGGGAAGCCCCTTTTCATAAGATGTATCAACAAAAGGTATTCGGGTGCTTATGAAAAAATCCGTCGGTCTTGCCATTCTCATGGTGTTTCTTCTGCTTTATCCCCGCTTTGCGGCCGAGGGGGCCAGGTACGGCCTTCTTTTATGGTATACGTCTGTGGTCCCGTCCCTGTTTCCCTTTATGGTGCTCTCCAGCCTCATCGTATCCTCCGGCGGCGTCTCTCTGCTGATGAAGCCCGTCCGGGCTTTCTTAGGTCCCTGGCTTCCCCTTTCAGAAAACGGCTGCTACACCCTCATTTCCGGTCTCCTCTGCGGCTGCCCCATGGGGGCAAAGACCTGCGGGGATTTTGTCCGGGAGGGGAAGCTTTCCGTCCAGGAGGGCCGCTTCCTCATGGCCATATGCAATCATCCAAGCCCCATGTTCCTGCTGGGCTTTGTCTGCCCGCTTTTTGAGGCCGGAATGCATCCCTCCCGCCTTCTTCTTTCCATTTATCTGCCGCTCCTTCCTCTGGCTGCCCTGGCAAAGAGGATCTATTTTCCTGGCTTACCGGCTCCCGCGTCCAACGGCTCCCGGCCGCAGATCCAGAAAGCTCCGGCCCTGGATACGGCGATCCTGGCGGCAGCAGAGATCCTCTGCCGCATCGGCGGCTACCTGATGCTGTTTTCCATCGTGATCGTATTTTTACGCCGCGCACTGTGGCTCCCCGCCTCTCTCCGGATCTTCCTTATGGGCGCCATGGAGATGACCACCGGAGTCCGGGAAGTGTCCGCCTCCCTTCCCTTCCCGGACTCCGGAACCGCCGCCGCTGCCATCCTGGCTTTCGGCGGTATATGCGGCATCTTCCAGACCCGGGCCGTGACTGCCTCCGGATGGCCAGAGGAAAAAAAGAGCCGTACAGACGATGGCGGCAGCAGCCCAAAGGATCGAGGGGGCCGTACAGAAGATAAAAAAATTGCCGGATTATCCATCCGGCAATATATTCTCTGGAAGCTTCTTCACAGCGCCCTGGCCGCCGTCATCTTCCGGCTCCTGGGCGTACTGGGCTGATCCTTCCGGAAGTCTAGGCCTCCGGTGCAGACGGCTCCTCTTCTTTTTCTGTGATGATCCCGCCGGACAGCTCCTTCCGGTTGGAGGAAACGATGTCGTAGCTGGACCTCATGGAGCTCATAAAAGCGTCAAACCGGCCCTGGGCTCCTTCCATGGAATGATTGATGATATTCTGAAGGCTCTTTAACATATCGTCCGTATACTGGATGGAGCCCTGACGGATATTGTTGGCGTCGTTGACGGCGCTGTCGATGATGGCCTGGGCCTGGGCCTGGGCCTGCTCGATCACCTCATTGGCATGGGCGTACGCCTTCTGCATGATCTCATGCTCGTTGACCAGCTCATTGGTCTGGGCTGTGGCTTCCGCCAGAAGGGCATCTGCCCGGGTGTGGGCATCGGAAAGGATCGCCTCCTGGTTGCTGATGATCTTCTGGTACTGCTTGATCTCATCGGGGATCCTGAGACGCAGCTCCACCAGGAGCTCGTCCAGCTCCTCCTTATTTACGATGATCTTGGTGGTGGACAGCGGCTGGAACTTGCAGCTGTCAATATATTCTTCAATTTCTCCGATTAACTGTTCGATTCTGCTCATATTGCTTCCTTATTCCTTTCCCCTGATCTTATTCTGAAATTTCTTATGTACCTCTTCTGCCACCCCGGCTGTCACAAAATTGGAAATATCACCGCCGTAAGCCGCCACCTCCTTGACAGAGCTGGAGCTCAGATACGCATATTTTAAATTGGTGGTCAGAAATACGGTATCGATATCCGGAGCGATCACCCGGTTCAGCTGGGCGATCTGCAGCTCGTATTCAAAATCCGTGATCGCACGAAGCCCCCGGACCAGGGCGTTGGCCCCGCATTCCCTGGCAAACTCCACCGTAAGGCCGCCGAAGGCCTTCACCTCCACGTTGGGAATGTCCTTTGTCGCTTCTTCTAACATCTTAACACGTTCTTCCACGGAAAACAATGGAGTTTTCGCACTGTTATGCAAAACTGCGATCACCAGGTGGTCGAACAGCTGGGACGCCCGGCGGATCACATCCAGATGTCCCAGAGTCACCGGGTCAAAGCTTCCCGGATAAATGGCTTTTTTCATCTCAATTTTCCCTCTTTTTAAAAAATACATGTTTGTTTGTCTTATATACCTTGGTACGGCTGATCTCATAGCCCAGGGACTCTGCCCAGGAAAAATCTGTATCCAGGGAAGCCTCCGCAATAAGGACCGTGTCCCCGTCAGCCAGAGGCGAATCCTGTAAGGCCTCCAGTACCTGGCGTTCCAGATCACAGCCATAGGGCGGATCCATAAATATAAAATCAAAGGCACCATGGTCCCGGCCAAGACGGGAAAGTCCCTCCAGCACGCCGCAATTTAACACCTTTGCTCCGGATTCCAGCTTTGTGGTCTTCAGATTGTCCCGGATACAGGATACCTGGCGGATCCCATTGTCGATGAATACAGCCTCCGATGCCCCGCGGCTTAAAGCCTCGATGCCGATGGCCCCGCTTCCGGCAAACAGATCCAGAAAGGAACGGCCGTAAAGGTCGTTCTGGATCATATTAAATAAGGTTTCCTTTATACGGTCTGTGGTGGGCCGGGTGTCCATTCCCTCCACAGTCTTCAAAAGCAGCCGTCTGGCGCTGCCTGCGATCACTCTCATATGCCACCTCTCGATGCGGTCGTTTCTTTTCCGGACCAGAGACCGGAACGCTCATGCTGCCGCATCCCCTTCTGTTTCCAGTATCTTCACAATTATAATCGCAATGAAGGCGATATACAAGCAGTTTTTCCGCAGAATCTGTGAAACCTGCAAAATCCCGCTTTAAAGGAGGTGGAAGATGGACACTGACAGCAGAGGAACCATAAGGAAAAAGGCCTTTCCCTGGAATCGATCCAGACGGAAAGGCCTTTTTAGTCAGATTCAAGCAGCTTTTATTTGCCTGTCATCCTCTTCTCCTGTTCCTCGATCATCTTACGCACCATGTGGCCGCCTACGCTGCCGTTCTGGTAAGAGGTCAGGTTTCCATTGTAGCCATTGGTCAGCGGCACTCCTAACTCAGAGGCCACCTCCATCTTAAACTTGTCCATGGCCTCCTTGGCCTCCGGTACTACCATACGATTGGAAGAATTGTTTGTACTGGACATATAAAACCCTCCTTTTGAGTGTATTTGCCGGCCTTGTTTTTTCCGGCGTTTTCTTGGTACACTCCTATTATGGTCTCTGGAGAAAATAATACACTAGAAGGTTTTTCGTTAAATGTCATTTTTTGCAAAGCCCGGGCCTGCTATCTGCCTTCTTCCTTTAAGCAGAGGAAGGCACAGAGATTTCCCCGCCGGTCTGCCGATGTCCGGTGGGAAAACAAAAGCTCTGGATTGCAGTGGGTACAGATATCCGTCACAGAGATCCCTGTCTCCGGCACGCCCGCTTCCCGGAGAACGATCCGGTTGGCCTCCCAGAGATCCAGCTGGTATTTTCCATTCTCTTTTTTGTAGAAAAGCGCCGGGTGGTGCTCTTCCCGGAAGGCCGCCGCAAATTCAGCGATCACTTCCTCTCCCACTTCATAGCAGTCCTGGCAGATGCTGGGGCCGATACAGGCCGTCACATCAGCCGGATCCGTGCCGTACTCCTTTTCCATGGCCGACAGGACCGCCTGGCCCATGCGGTTTACGGTCCCTCTCCAGCCCGAATGGGCCAGACCGATGGCCCTTCTTTTCCGGTCCAGAAAATACAGCGGCACGCAGTCGGCAAAAAATGTCACCAGCGTCACGCCGGTCCGGTCTGTGATCAGTCCGTCCACATCCCGGTAATCCCGTTCCTTTACGATCCCCTTTCCCTCGTCCTCCGGGGTCACGGTCCGCACGTTGATGGTGTGGGTCTGCCACGTCAGGACCATGCGTGTCTCATCCACGCCCAGGGCCTTTGCCATACGCCTGTAATTTTCCCGTACCGCCTCCGGATCGTCTCCCCGGGTAAAAGAAAAATTCATGGTGGAATAGCACCCTTTGCTCACACCGCCCATACGGGTGGAGAAGGCGTGGGCCACAAGCCCTGTTTCTTCCAGGGCCGGGAAGGAAAGCCACGTGACTCCATCCCTTGTGACTTCCTTTATAAGACCGCCGTCTCCCTTTCTTTTCCAGTCATACATGTATATCTCTCCCGTCTAAAACGCATTTTTTAAATGTGTGATCTGCTCTCCGTCGATCCCCACCGCGTCAAACCGGCAGGCCGCAGACTCCGGAAATCCGTGCTCATAAAGATAGACAGCCGCCACCCGGCGCACCTGTCCGGCCTTCCGGCTGTCGATGGCCTCCAGCGCATATCCGGCCCTTTTCGTTTTCCTGTATTTGACCTCCACAAAGACCAGATATCCGCCGTCCCTGGCAATGATGTCGATCTCGCCGGTGCGGCACCGGTAATTCAGTTCCAGGACATCCATCCCTTTCTGTTCCAGATACCGGGCCGCCAGCTGCTCATACCGGCTTCCTTCCATCCGCTTATTCTGTCCCACAAAGGCTCCTTTCCGAAGCTACACGAAATTTTTAATAAAGGTCCTCCGGTGGATGGGCGACGGACCCAGTTCCCTTAAGGCTGCAATATGGGCCGCAGTTCCGTAGCCCTTATGCTTTGCAAATCCATACCCGGGATACAGCTTGTCATACTCCGCCATCAGATGGTCCCTGGTGACCTTGGCCAGGATGCTGGCCGCGGCTATGGATACGCTTTTGGCGTCTCCCTTGACAATGGGGATCTGCGGGATCTCCATTCCCGGAATGGTGACCGCATCGTTTAAAAGCAGGTCCGGCATCTGGGAAAGGCCGCCGATGGCCGCCCGCATGGCCTCATAGGTGGCCTGGAGGATGTTGATCTCATCGATCCTGGCCGGGGAGACCACCGCCACATTCCACGCCAGGGCCTTTTCCTTTATCTCCAGGAACAGCTCCTCCCGCCGCTTTTCCGACAGCTTCTTTGAATCGTTGAGATACAGGATGGTGCAGTCCCTGGGAAGGATCACCGCCCCGGCGGCCACCGGTCCCGCCAGCGGCCCTCTTCCTGCCTCGTCGATCCCGCAGATCAGGGCGCAGTCCTTATTCTCCTTTTCGTATGCCTTCATGGCCTCCAGCCGTAAAAGCTCCTTCTCCAGCCGTTCTCCTGTCAGTGTTCTTGCCATATACGCCTTCCTTTACTCCGGAAATTCCAGTGTGATCCGCCCCAGCTTTCCGCTGCGGAAGTCCTCCAGCAAAAGCCTTGCTGCCCTGGGGACATCATAGCCGCCGCCCTTTAAGAGGCAGGACCTGGCAATGGCGATCTGCTCCAGAAGCTCGTGGGGAGACCGGTCCTCCGGGATCCCGTACCGCTCCGCCAGAAGCCCCGGATATGCCTTCAGTAAAAATGCGCAGAGCTCTGCTGCCAGCTCGTCCTTATTAAGGATCTCGTCGTTGATGGATCCCAAAAACGCCAGCTTAAGGCCCACGGACTGGTCCTCAAATTTTGGCCACAGGATCCCTGGCGTATCCAGAAGCTCCACCTGCTTATTCAGACGGATCCACTGATTTCCCTTGGTAACGCCCGGCTTATTTCCTGTTTTAGCCGCTGCCTTTCCGGCAAAACTGTTGATAAACGTGGATTTTCCCACGTTGGGGATCCCTGCCACCATGGCCCGCACCGGCCGGTTTAAGATCCCGCGCCTCCGGTCCCGCTCGATCTTTTCCTTACATGCCTCCTGGATCACACTATGGATCTGCTTTAAGGAAGCCTTCTGGCGGGCGTCAATCTTCATCACCTGGAAACCCTTGGCTTCAAAATACCGGGTCCAGGCAGCATTTCCGGCCTCACTGGCCAGATCCGCCTTATTGAGCAGCACCATCCGCGCCTTCCCCCGGCCCAGATCGTCGATGTCCGGATTCCGGCTGGATAAAGGCGCTCTGGCATCCACCAGCTCGATGATCAGATCGATCAGCTTAATATCCTCCTGCATGGCCCTTTTGGCCTTTGTCATATGGCCCGGATACCACTGTATGTTCATCCTTCTTCTCCTTTCAGACTGACCGGCCCGAACTGGGAAAACGGCTGGATCCTGAACCATACCTTCCCGATCAGCTGGTCCCTTTTTACGTTCCCGATGCTGGGAAAACGGCTGTCCTCACTGGATTCCCTGTTGTCTCCCAGGAGAAAATATTCATCCTCGGAAAGCTCCATGGGATATTCCGCCAGCCCGGCGATGGAGGCCGCGTCCAGCGCCTCCTCCGCTTCCAGAGGCTCTCCGTTGATATAGACCCGGTTTTCCCTGATCTGTACCGTTTCACCCGGAAGGCCAATGATCCGCTTCATATTAAAAGCCTGATCTCCCTGGGAAAACACAGCGATATCAAACCGCCTGGGACTTCCCAGGGCATACGCCAGCCGGTTTACTAAAACCACGTCGCCGGAGTCCAGTGCCGGCTTCATGGAGCCGCCGTTTACCTCGATCCGGCCTCCAAAGCCATAGACCAGATAGCAGGCGAAGGCGATGACCACCGCGATGTCCACGATCCAGTTGACCACCGAATGGAGCCGGTTCTCATCCTTTTCCTGGTAAAATTCCACAAAAGCACCTCCGGAATATTGAAAAAAGAGGGGGACAATTTTCATTGTTCCCCTCATTCTGCCAGTTACAAATTATTTTACTAACTCTTTAACCTTAGCAGCCTTACCTACTCTTGTTCTTAAGTAGTTCAGTTTTGCACGGCGTACTTTACCTCTTCTTACAACTTCGATATTCTCAACAGACGGAGAATGAAGCGGCCAGGTCTTTTCAACGCCGATGCCGTTGGAATTCTTTCTGACAGTGAAGGTCTCTCTTACTCCGCCGTTCTGTCTCTTGATAACAGTTCCCTCGAACACCTGGATTCTCTCGCGGTTGCCCTCGCGGATCTTAGCAGATACTCTTACAGTGTCACCTACGTTGAAGCTCGGTACAGTTTCCTTTAACTGGGCGGCTTCGATATTCTTGATAATTTCGTTCATATTCATGAACCTCCTTAAAGTATTCGATGTTCTTACCCGCGGTATGAGTATCAGTACGCGGCAGCGGACCATCTCTTATTTCACGGTTTATGATTATAGCATATGTCTGTCCAAATTGCAAGGACTAAATCGTATCTTCTTCCTGGTTTTCCGCCTTTTTTCTCAAAAGCTCCTCCAGGAAGAGCTTTTCCTTTTTGGAGAGCACCGCTTCCTCCAAAAGCTCCGGCCTCCGTTCCAGGGTCCGGATAATGGACTGCTCCCGCCTCCATTTTTCAATATTGGCATGATGGCCAGAAAGAAGGATCTCCGGCACCTTTCTTCCCATAAATTCCTCGGGACGGCTGTACTGGGGATATTCCAGGAGATTATCGTGGAAGGATTCAAACTCCGCCGAAACGTCGTTATTTAAAACGCCGGGCACCAGCCTGGAAATACAGTCGATCATCATCATGGCCGGCAGCTCGCCGCCGGTGAGCACATAATCCCCCGCAGAAAGATAATCGGTGGCGATCATTTCCAGGACCCGCTCATCCACGCCCTCATAATGGCCGCAGAGAAAAACAAGCTCTTCTTCCTTTGCCAGCTCCTCGGCGATCTTCTGGGTAAAGGTCCGTCCCTGGGGCGTCATGTAAACCACCCGGGGCCTGTGGCCGATGCGGTCGCAGAGTGCCGTATAGGCGCGGTAAATGGGCTCCGCCTGCATGACCATTCCAGCTCCTCCGCCGTAAGGGTAGTCGTCCACCTTTCCGTGGCGCTCCAGGGTGTAATCGCGGATATTGATGGCCTCAAAGGACAGAAGCCCGTTGGAGGCGGCCCGTCCCAGGATGCTGGTATTTAACCCGTTCATGACCATTTCCGGAAATAATGTCATTACATGAAAATTCATGGTCTTCCTCCATTACAGATCCAGGAGGCCGTCCAGCACATGGACCAGCATCTCCTGCTTTTCCAGATCCACGTTTAAGATGCAGTCTTTAATGGCCGGCAGGAGAAGCTCCTTTCCGTTCTCCATTTTTACGCAGTACACGTCGTTGGCCCCGGTCTGGAGCACATCCGTAAGAGTACCCAGGACCACCCCTTCATCTGTTACGGCTGTAAGGCCAATGAGGTCAGCAATGAAGTTTTCGTCCGGCGCAAGCTCCACTGCCTGGTCCCTGGTGATCAGAAGATCCCTTTGACGCCACATCTCCACGTCATTCTTATTGTCAAACCCCTTGAATTTTAAAATGACCATGTTTTTAAAAAATTTCACATGCTCGATCTCCAGGGGTATTTTTTCTTTTCCTGTGTCCATGAGGACGTGTTTTAATGTCTTGAAACGGCTGTTATCGTCCGTGGTAGGGAATACCTTCACTTCTCCCCGGACACCGTGAGCCGATGTGATCACACCGACACGAAGCAGATTTTCCATTGTTCCATCCTTTCAAAAGCGGAACCGGCGCACAGCGACCCATGTCCCTGGCGCGCAGTCCGCAGCCGTACAAAAAAGACTGTGATCAAATTTCTCTGACCGCAGTCTTTTATGAACGTTACTGAATCTCAACCATAACCTTCTTTTCCAGTCTGGAAGACGCGGCCTTGACAACGGAGCGGATGGCCTTTGCGATCCTTCCCTGCTTGCCGATGACCTTTCCCATGTCAGAAGGAGCAACCTTGAGCTCGATGACTAATTCGTCGTCGTTCTCAGATTCTGTAACCACAACCTCGTCTGGATTATCAACCAGTGCTTTGGCGATAACTTCAACCAGTTCCTTCATGAAAACACCTCACATTACTGGGTGATGCCGGCTGCCTTTAAGAGCTTGCCAACGGTCTCAGTCGGCTGTGCGCCTGTTGCTAACCACTTCTTAGCTGCTTCCTCATTGAATTTGATGGTGCTGGGCTCAGTGTTGGGATCGTAGATACCAACCTCTTCGATGAATCTTCCATCTCTCGGGGAGCGGGAATCTGCAACTACGACTCTATAAAAAGGAGCCTTCTTCTGACCCATTCTTCTTAATCTCATCTTTACTGCCATTGTACTTTTACCTCCATGATTATTTAAAAAAGTTTTTATAAGCCATGCATAAAATGCATCTGCTGTCGTTTCTGCGGGCTAAAACGGCATCTTGAATTTGCCCATCATGCCCGAAAGTCCTCCCAGCCCGCCTTTGCGCCTGCCGCCCATCATACCGGGAAGCTGCTTCATCAGCTTTTTGGACTGTTCAAACTGCTTGACGATCCGGTTGACCTCGGCCACCTCCACGCCTGCTCCCCTGGCGATCCTCTGCTTCCTGGAAGGATTTAAGATCGACGGGTTGGCGCGCTCCTCCTTTGTCATAGAAAGGATAATAGCCTCCACACGGTCCATGGATTTCTCGTCTATATCAACATTTCCCTTCAGCTGGGACATTCCGGGCATCATATTCAGGATGCTGCCCATACCGCCCATCTTTTTGATCTGGTTCATCTGATCCAGGAAATCGTTGAAATCAAATTCGGCTTTGCGGAGCTTCTGGCTCATTTCCTTTGCCTTCTCTTCGCTCACCTCAAACTCGGCTTTTTCGATCAGGGAAAGGATATCGCCCATTCCCAGGATCCTGGAAGCCATCCGGTCGGGATAAAACTGTTCCAGGTCGGAAAGCTTTTCTCCCATACCCACATACAGGATGGGGCGGCCTGTGACAGAGCGGATCGAAAGCGCCGCGCCGCCTCTGGTATCGCCGTCCAGCTTTGTGAGGATCACGCCGTCCACACCGATCTTATCATTGAAGCTTCCGGCCACATTGACTGCGTCCTGGCCCGTCATGGCATCGACCACAAGAATGGTCTGATCCACATGGACCGCTTCCTTGATCTGGACAAGCTCCTCCATCATGGCCTCATCGATCTGAAGCCGTCCGGCCGTATCCAGGAATACCAGGTTACAGCCTTCCTTTTTTGCGTGCTCCACTGCCGCTTTTGCGATATTCACCGGAGAATTGTTCTCTCCCATGGAGAATACGGGAACACCCACCTTTTCACCGTTGACCTGCAGCTGCTTAATGGCTGCCGGGCGGTAGATATCGCAGGCCGCCAGCAGGGGATTCCTTCCTTTGGCCTTGAATTTTCCCGCCAGCTTTGCGGTGGTGGTCGTCTTACCGGCGCCCTGGAGACCGATCATCATGATCACAGTGATCTCATTCTGGGGCTTTAAGGCGATCTCAGTGGTCTCGGAGCCCATAAGTTTCACAAGCTCCTCGTTTACGATCTTTATCACCATCTGTCCCGGAGTCAGGCTTGTAAGAACATCCTGTCCCACTGCCCGTTCCTGTACAGAACTGATGAACTGTTTTACGACTTTAAAACTTACATCCGCCTCCAGAAGCGCCATTTTCACTTCCTTCAGTGCGGTCTTTACATCGGCTTCGGTTAAACGCCCTTTGCCTCTTAAGTTTTTAAAGACATTCTGCAATTTATCGGCTAAGCTTTCAAATGCCATTTAACCTCTCCCTTTATGGTCACAGCTGTCCGATCTCCTCAGAGATCGCTTCGATCCTGTCGATCAGGCTCATATCGCCGTTTTTCTTATACGTACCGGCCAGCGTTTTGATCTCTTCTACCATCCGCTTCGTCTGGTTGAACTTTTCCACCATTCTGAGCTTTTCCTCATAACCGGCCAGGATCCGGTCGCACCGTTTGATGAGATCGTGAACTCCCTGGCGGCTGATCCCCTGTTCCTCGGCGATCTCGCTCAAAGACATATCGTTAAAGACCACGTCCTCGTATATGTGCCGCTGGTGGTCCGTCAGGAGCTCTCCATAGAAATCATACAGCAGGCCCTGTTCCACAATTTTTTCCATATCAGGTCACCTCGCATATGATACTATAAAACACGGGAGCTGTCAAGGGTTTTTTCTTGACACACAAAAAAATTATAACCGCTTATTTTTTCCCATCCTTCCCCGCAAACCGGCTCATAAAGAACTCTGTGAAGGCAGCCAGCTCCTCCGCCTGCTCCACATACACATACAGCTTCTCATCCTCCAGCCAGTCGTAAGCGTTGATGCCGATATACCCTTTCTTATCCGGATAAATGATGAATGCATCCGTCGGATATTTATTCCGGTAGGCCTTAAGGATCTCTGACCGGCGGTAAAAGACCGGAGTGCCGCAGCCGGAAAGATCCGGTACTGTGGGAACTACTGCGATGGTCTGGCTGTCCTCGTTCCAGCCGACGATCAGATTCCCGATCTTTGTCCGGCTTCCATGGACGAATCCGTAATTGAACCGGCTTACATCCTCCGTATACCCAAAGATCAGCCGGTAAGTATCTCCGTTTTCTACTTCCTGGTTAAAGAGAAGGCGCATCTTTTCTGCATTCCTCCTGCTCTTTTCCATGTCGATCTCCGGTCCCTTAAACAGCTTGCTGAAAAATCCCATACTATTTTCCTCCTGAATTCAGATGTTTTATATGAAGCTGCCGGATCTGTCCGCAGCGCCATAAACAAGATTCCCTCTCACGCTTAAATAAGAATACGATTTATATTTTGTTTTTATTTTATTTAAGAGAAGACCCGTCTGGATATCACGCCGGAACACCGTATCCAAACGGGTCGTCAGACTTCTCTCCTTATATTAAAGAACTGTTTTTCATAGCCTCCAGGGCGTCTGTAATGGCTTCGATCTGAAACGTGATCGTCTCATCCATCGCTTCGGGGACAAAAAACGGAAGCGTATGGGGGACTGCCCTTCGTATGACCATGGCCGTCAGGCTCAGATTCGTAAACAGGCTGATCCGTTCTGTACTGGAGACAATCCCAAAGCATTCCAGGATCTGTCCAAAAAGACGGCGCTGTTTCTCGCGGAAGATCTGGCAGTTCTCCCCGGAGAGCCGCTTAAAAATCTGCTGCTGCTCCTCGATCGTCAATACGGCGATCCCCTTTTTTTCTCCATAACAGCAGTCATGGAGGAATTGCCTGACCCCATCCCGCCAGCTCAGGCCAGGATCGTTCATCAGCTTCCGCGCGTATTCAAGGACCCTCGGCTGCTGCAGGTACAGGGCCTCGACGATCAGATCCTCCTTGGCCGGAAAGAAGGAATAAAAGAATGTGCGTGAAATGCCGACTTTTTTATAGATCTGTTCCACAGTCGTATGCTGGATCCCCTGTCTGGACATCAGTTCAAGCCCAGTCTTCACCAGCTCGCTCCTGATCCGCTGCCTGTCCTCTTCCGAATATGCGACCTTCGGCATTCCACCCCACCTCCCGGAAATAATAAAAACTCTTTCATAGATTTATTCTTATCTTATCATATGAACCGTTCCGCCACAAGCACAAAATTTCCATTGACCCTAAAAAACCGGAAGAACATTACATCACCCTTCCCAGCGCCAGCCGGAAGACCAGAAGCAATGCTGCCTGGGCGGCAAGGACAGCGGCCAGTACATACATGACCGTCCGGTCAAAAAAGCCGCTGGCCAGAAATCCCAGATACAGGAGGAGGAACATGGCATATCCGGAATACGCCCAGCTCCTGAGTCCCAGGAGCCGGTTTCTCTCATCACACTCCTCCACCCTTCTCTTCTTTAACGCTGCCTCATCCTTCAGATATCTCCGGTTCTTCCAGACGGATGCAGCCCCTCCGGCCATAAAGCCGATCCCGATCCAGGTATAAAATTCCTGGATAAAGCTGTCTCCAGCCACAGTCCCAGAATTTCCATAAAACCATGCGGCCGCCACTGAAAGAAGACCCAGCACCGCCGCAGTCTTTCCCACCAGGATCCGCAGCCTGCACCTTTTTTCAAAATCCACCGGTTCTTCCATAAATAATGCTTTCAGCTTCATGTGCTATTCCTCCTCGTCAAATAAAAAAATGTCTTCAATGGTACAGGAAAAATATCTGGCCAGCTTGTGGGCCAGCACCAGGGAGGCATTATATTTTCCATTTTCCAGGGAAATGATGGTCTGCCTGGTGACTCCCACCGCTTCCGCCAGGTCCTCCTGGCGGATCTTCCTCTCCTTCCGCAGCTCCTGGATCCGGTTTCTCATGTGCACCTCATCCCTTCGTGATAAATATGTAATGTTTGCTTTACATTTGTACTATAAATCAGAAATTCAAAAATGTCAAGTTAGTTTTACATGTATTTTTTTGCACGATAGTTTACATAATAATATTATGTAAACTACAATCATGAAACATCTGTCATCGCATCAGCCGCAGGCCATTCTGACCCTCCCAGGATCTGCGGCGCCCCAGGCTTGCCTTTTTTCCCAAATCGGGTATAATGGAAGAAAACAGATGTGGGGCAAAAGGATTTTTGACCTTCTGACCCTGGTATCGAAAATACAGATAAAAGGAGCCAGAGTATGGAATATAATATGATCTGCGGAAAACGCCAGCTGGAATTTATGAAACAGTTTGATTATATCCGGGAAGCCGGAACCGATGGTGAAGAAAAGGCCGCCCTGGAGATCCAGAGGGAGCTTAAGAGCTTTGGCGTGGACAGCCGCCTGGAAGAATTTGAGATCGATACATGGAGGATCCTTAAAGCTGAATTCACTGTAACGAAACCCTTTGAAAAAACATATACAGTGGCTGGATACGGCCGCTGCGGCAGCACTCCGGCGGATGGGATCGAGGCCCCGTTCCTGTACGCGGAAAACGGCGATGATATTAATCTTTCCCAGGCAAAAGGAAAGATCGTCCTGGTAAACACCCCTGTCAATAAAGATATGTATAAGAAGCTGGTCCATGCAGGAGCTGCCGCCTTCCTCTCCATCACCGGAACTCCCATCGACGAAGGCCCGGACCGTCTCCTCTATACACGGGGAGTACCCAAAATGGAAGAGACTCCCATCCAGGGGCTGGTGATCCATCACCGGGATGCCATGGAGCTGGTAGAGGCCGGAGCCTGCCGCGCCCGGCTGACCTTACTGCAGGAGCCAGAAAAAGCCGTTTCCCACAACGTGATCGCGCGGATCCAGGGAACGGAGGTCCCGGATGAGATCCTGACCTTGACTGCGCACTACGACTCTGTTCCCCAGGGCCCCGGAGCCTACGACAACATGGCCGCCTGCGCCATCATCCTGGAGCTGTGCCGGTACTTTAAGGCCCATACACCCCGCCGTACCCTGGAGTTCATCTGGTTCGGAGCCGAGGAAAAGGGACTTTTAGGCAGCCGGAACTATACGGAGGTCCATAAAGAGGAGCTGAAGCAACACTGTTTCAATATGAATGTGGATCTGGCCGGACAGCTGGTGGGAGGAACCGTCATTGGCGTCACCGGCGATCCCTCCATCTGCTCCATGATTGAATATATGGCCCATGAAACAGGCATCGGAATGGTCACAAGAAATGCCATCTGGGGCAGCGACTCCAACACCTTTGCCTGGAACGGCGTACCGGCCATGACTTTAAACCGCGACGGCTTCGGGATGCATACCCGCCACGATATCGTGGACTATATCTCCCCCTGGTCCCTGGAGCGGAGCGCAAGGCTTCTGGGACATATCGCAGAAAGCCTTGGAAATATTCCGGTCATTCCATTTAAACGTGAAATCCCCGAAACCTTTATGAAGGAGCTGGACCGTTATTTCGGCAGATAATACATCCTGCGGCCAGCCCCGGAGATAAACCGATAAAAAAGCCTTCCGTCTTTCCCGTTATGGAAAAAGCCGGAAGGCTTTTTAAACATTAAATTTTATTCCGCCAGCTCCTTTAAGGCCTTCACTGCCGCGTCGATCTCCTCTTCCGTATTAAACCAGGAAAAAGAAAAACGTACCATGCCCTGGTCCACGGTTCCCATGGACTGATGCATTAAGGGCGCACAGTGAGCGCCGGGACGGGTGGAGATCCCGTATTCAAAGGAAAGCTCGTCGCTGACTTCAGAGGAATCATACGTTCCCAGGTTCAAGGCCACCACCGCAGCCCTCTGATCTGTGGAAAAATCCCCATAAAGCTTAAGACCCGGAATATCCTTTATCCCATCCAGGAAGCGGCGCATGAGACCGATCTCCTTTTTATGGATCGTATCTGTACCTGTTTCCTTAAGGAAGCCCAGGGCCGCATGGAGTCCGGCCACTCCGTGGCCATTTAAGGTTCCAGCCTCTAAGGCTGTGGGCATCTCGTGGGGATGCTCCTTCAGATAGGTGTGGATCCCGCTCCCGCCGGATTTCAGCGGCCGTACCGTAATTCCCGGCCGCACGCAGATCCCACCGGTCCCCTGGGGGCCGTACAGCCCCTTGTGGCCTGTAAAGCACACCACGTCGATGTTCATGGCCTGCATATCGATGGGGAGAACTCCTGCTGTCTGGGAGGCGTCCACCACAAAAAGCAGTCCATGGTCCTTACAGAACCTTCCCAGATACATAAGGTCATTGGCATTTCCGGTCAGATTGGACGCGTGGGTACATACCAGGGCCTTTGTATTTTCTTTCAGAAAGCTCTCCAGAAGGTCTGTTCTCAGCCGTCCCTTTTCGTCACAGGGAACGAAGGACACCTGGCATCCCTTTTCCTCCAGACGGTATAAAGGCCTCAACACCGAATTGTGCTCCATGACTGTGGAGATGATATGGTCGCCCGGATCAAAAAGACCCAGGATCGCCGTATTCAATGCCTCCGTGGAGTTTAATGTAAAGGCCACCTGTCTGGGATCCCCCAGGTTAAAAAGCTCCGAGAGCATTTCTCTCGTTTCGTAGATCAGCCTGGAGGCATCCAGGGACGCTTCATGGGCTCCCCGGCCGGAATTTCCCATATGCCTCATGGCGTTTACCACCGCGTCGATCACACAATCCGGCTTCTGCATGGTAGTCGCCGCATTATCCATATAAATTCCCATAGTATCACCCCTTTCCCATCTCTAATATAACAGCTCTGCCATATCCTCACATTCAATGGAGCATTCCTTTAAGAATGTCTCCATATCCGCCCGGTCAGCCGGGACTGTACACCAGGCCAGGCCGCACCCGGCCGAAAGCTCCCTGGGTACAGGGATCATACGGCCGGATCTGCCCGTCTCCTTGCACGCCTTTTCAAAGGCAATGGCGTCGGAGGTGGTGTGAAATGTGATGATCAGTTTCCATTCTTTTTGTCTCATGTTACCGTCTCTTTCTGAAAGATCCGTCCTTACTGGATGATGAGCTCAAATCCATCGCCTGTTTCCGTCACAGTCACGGTCTTTCCCTGGCTCCTGGCAAATTTCTCCACGTTAGCCTTGGAATGAGGCTCTGTCACCAGGACCTTTACCGTATCGTTTCCATGACTCTTTAAGGCAGCCTGGGTCAGCATCACTGGCTCCGGACAGGATAAACCTCTTGCATCTACTTCGTACATAATGATTCCTCTTTTCTCTGCAATTAATTCTTTTTATTCTTCGGCATAAATCCGATGATGAACAGGATCACGATACATGCGATCACAGCCACCTGGCCGTTGATCCCCGGACCGCCTGCCACTGCCGGAGCGTCTGCGGTTGCTGCAGCTGCGGCAACGCCTGCCAGCCCGAAGTTATGGCAGAAAGCGGCTCCAACAAAAAGGCCTAAGAAGGTCACTGCGGAATCGGAAGAGCCCTGGCCCGCCAGCACCAGCTGTCTTAAGGGGCATCCGCCTGCCAGAACAGCAGCAAATCCCACGGCGTACATGCCAAGGATATTCCAGATATGCTGGGCATGGGCCACCGGCTGTCCTGTAAAGGACAGATTAAAGTTTCCTGTGGCGATGTTGTAGATCACCATAACCACGAAAATACCGCCTACGATGGTCAGAAGATCAAAATTCTTCATTAAGATGATATCGCGGACACAGCCTGCAAAGCAGCTTCTGCACTTCTGGGCGATGGCTCCGAATAAAAGGCCGCCGATGAGCGCGATAAGCACCGGTGCGTGCATGCTTCCAGGGCCCTTTTCACTGCTGACGAACAGCGTTGTGGTCAGGCTTAAAACAAAGAGCACCACCATGGCGATGGGAAGGACCGTGCCGGAGGCTTTATCCACCGTATAGGCTCTTCCCAGGGAGAAGCCGCGCTTTAAGGCCAGGGTCCCTGTAAATACTCCGGCCACAAAGCCGATCAGGGCCACATAGGCGTTCAGATCGCCGGCAGCCATACGGAGCACCATACGCAACGGGCAGCCTAAGAATGCCAGGGAGCCGATCATCATGATCATACCCAGCACAAAACGCACCATGGGGGAGGAGCCGGCCGTGGACCGGTATTCCTTTGTGACCACAGCGATCAGAAATGCGCCGCAGATAATACCGATGATCTCCGGACGCACGTACTGGACAACAGCTGCCTGGTGGAGCTTCATGGCTCCGGCCGTGTCACGGATAAAGCAGGCGATACACATGGCCATGTTCTTGGGATTTCCCATATAGGCCAGGACTGCTGCTATGGCTCCCAGGAGCACGCCTGAAAGCGCCAGCGTCTTTTTGTTTGCAGTTAAGTTCATACTTACTACCCCTTTTCTGTTTTGTAGATTATGGACAAAAAATATAGAATTTTCATCCATCTCACTTAAGTTTATCAAACCAGACAGGGGAAGTCTAATTAAAAATATTATTCCAGAGAATCGATTGTATAGCTTTTTTCTATGGAAGAACGGACAGCCCTAGAGCTGCCCGTCCTCATGAAGCTCCCTGGATGCCTTTTCCCGGACGAATTCCAGGAAATGCTCCGCAATGGGAGATAAGCAGGCCCCTTTGTTGTGGGCCAGATAAAAACAGCGTTTTTTCTCCAGGCCGCGGATGCGGAAATAGCGGATATTATCCTGCTCCGCCGTCCGCTTGATGACCTGCTCGGACACAATGGAAACGCCCAGGCCGCGGCTTACCACCTGCTTGATGGCTGCCGGATTGCTCATACGGGCGATCACATCCACGTTTTTAAACACAGGCTTCCCATAAACCAGGGCCTTTTCCATCTCCTGCCGGGTCCCAGATCCGTCCTCCCGCATGATGAAGGGTTCATTGATGAACAGCTCCACCGGGATGGCCTCTCCATTCTGGTAGATCCGGTATACGTCCGTGTCAGGAGTGATGAGTACCATCTCATCGTAGAACACAGGCTCAAAGCACAGGCCGCTGTTTCCCTTGTAACCGGTAAAGCCCAGCTCTCCCCGCTGGTTCATGAGGTTCTCATTGACCAGCCGGCTGTCAGACTGCTCCACATAAAACCTTACCCGCGGGAAAAGCTCATGAAACTCTTCCATGACCTGGGGAAGATAAAAATACCCGGGAATGGAGGAGGTCTGGATCTCCAGGATCCCGTCCAGGTCCTCCTTCAGATTCTTCATGGACATAACGGCCCTGGATCTGGTATTCAGAAGCTCCACCGCATAAGAGTAGAACTCATGGCCATGGGGGGTCAGGCTGATCTCCCGGCCAGACCGGTTCAAAAGCCGTACTCCCAGCTCATTTTCCAGGTTGCTCACATGGGTACTGATGGTAGGCTGGGTTAAAAACGTAGCGTCAGCCGCCTTGGAAAAACTTTTGTATTTTGCAGCATTTACAAATGCCTCCAGCTGTCTGAACTCCATAACGTCTCCTTATTTCAGCAGAACACGCACGTCGCCCTGGAGCTTTGTGATCTTCTGCTGGTCCAGATGATCCAGGATCAGCAGCACATACTTTCTGGACGTACCTAACATATCCCGGAATTCTGCCAGGGACATGGTATCGTGGGATGCAAAATGCCCCCTCAGAAGCTCCATGGCCTTTTCATAGTGATCCTTGTAAAGATAAGCACCTGGGTTCAGCTTCACCAGCGTGCCGTCCTTAAACAGGTCAGAAAGCACCTGCTTTGCCTGTTTTTTATCCTTAAACTGAGCCATGACCTCATCCGTGGACGGAGCCTCAAAGCCGGCCGCCGCATACGTCTTTATCATGGTCTGGCGCATATCGGAATGCTCGTCAGAATACTGGGCAGAGAAGCCAGCCGCCGCCACCGTGCTGCCGGAAGCGCTGATGATCCCGCGCTTTAACAGCTCGTTTAAGAGCACATCGCCTTTTTTGGCCTCCTTCAGATAAAAGCTTTCCAGGATCCGGCTCTTGAACTCTTCCTTCTCCATTCCAGCTGCAATGGGATTGGCCTGGTGGAAGGCTGTCAGCATCTCTGTGGTCTTTCCTGTGACCCGTTCCCAGAAATCCTTGTGGAAGAAGTTTCCATCGTTTAAGGAAAGGGCCTTTTTCTGCTTTTTCAGCTTCTCCAGCCGTTCCTCTGTCTCCTTATCCGTCCAGTTGAGCTTGGCTGCCAGCCGATGGACCGACGGGAAGCGGATGCTCTCCTCCTTCAGGACCAGCTCCAGCACTTCCTCGTCCGTTCCCGTCTCTCGGATAGCCAGGGCATTGATAAGCTCCTCCTGATGGCGCTTGTGCTTTCCCGGACAGGCGTCCAGGATGATGCCTCCGCCAAAGGTCTCCACCGGAGAATAGAACCGGATGATGAACCGGTCGGTACGCTTGACGGCCAATGGCTCGTCAAACCGGAGCTGCACAAAGGCGCTCTCGCCTGCACCGATGGAATCCTTATCTAAAAGCACCGCCTTGGCAATGGTCTGGGCAGATCCATAGTTAAAGTGGATCCGGTCCCCATTCTTTAAAAGCCGGTCCGTGGTCTTAAAAAGACTGATCTTCACATCCAGGAACGTGCTGTTGGTAAGGCTTCCGGGAGCCGCCAGGACTTCTCCCCGGCTCAGCTCTTCTTTTTTTATATTGGACAGATTGATGGCTGTACGCTGTCCGGCATAGGCAGCCTCTTCCTTGGAACCATGGCTCTGGATCCCGCGGATCTTAAGGATCCGCTCTTCCGGATAGACCATGACCTCTTCTCCGGCCCGGCAGCTTCCTTCCAGAAGAGTTCCGGTCACCACTGTACCGAAGCCCTCCATGGTGAATACCCGGTCAATGGGCAGCCGGAACAGCTCCGGCTCACTGCGGCGCATCCCCACGGAACGGACCTTATCCAGGATCATCTTCTTTAATACGTCAATGTTCTGGCCAGTGAAGGCAGAAACACGGATCCGGTCCGCATTTTCCAGGAAGCTTCCCTCCACCAGAGCGGAAACGTCCTCCTCCACCATTTCGGCCCAATCCTCATCCACCAGGTCTGCCTTGGTAAATACAATGATGCCCTGGCGGATATGAAGCATCTTTAAGATTTCAAAGTGCTCCACGGTCTGGGGCATGACGCCCTCGTCCAGAGCGATCACCAGAAGCACCAGGTCGATGCCTCCGATGCCCGCCAGCATGTTTTTAACAAATTTTTCGTGGCCCGGCACGTCGATGATGCCGATGTGAAGCCCCTCGTCATTGGGAAGGTTGGCGAATCCCAGCTCAATGGTGATCCCCCTCTTCTGCTCTTCCCTCAGCCTGTCGGTCTGGATCCCTGTCAGCGCCTTGATGAGACACGTTTTTCCATGATCCACGTGACCGGAAGTTCCTACAATGACGTTCTGCATTCAGCTGTCACTCTCCTTAATTTACTCCTGCCTGGGCGGCCGCAAATAAAACGGCGCTGGCAGCAGTCTCGATTTCCTCTTCTTTTATGGTCCTTACAGAAAGGAGCACCTTATCGTGGGCTACCCGGACGATCACCGGCGTCTCAGCCCTTCTGAACAGCCGTTCCAGCCGTTCTGCCGGTACTGTTTCAGAGGCGATGGAAACGGCGATGCCGTTTAACCGGACTGTGGGTGCGGAACCGCCGCCCACCTGGTCCTTACAGGGCTCGGAGCCCAGGGTAAATGCATCTGTCCTGGCCTTAATGGCTTCCATGAGCCGGTCGGCCTTATTCTGAAGCTCTTCCCTGGATACAGTGATCATCTGAAGCACCGGTATGGTCTTCTTTGCGTTCTCCATATCCAGATATTCAAAGAAGGTGGCCTCCATGGCTGCCAGGGTCATCTTATCCACACGGAAGGCCCGGGCCAGAGGATGCTTCTTCATTCTATCAATATATTCCTTTTTACCGATGAGGATACCGCCCTGGGGGCCTCCCAGGAGCTTGTCGCCGGAGAAAAGTACCACGTCTGCCCCGTCGTTCACCGCATCCAGGACTGTGGGCTCATCCACGCCGTAGCGGGTCAGATCGGCCATGAGACCGCTTCCCATGTCGTAGATCACCGGAAGGTTCATTTCTTTACCCAGATCTACCATTTCCTTCAGGGTCACCTCCTGGGTGAAGCCCAGGATCCGGTAGTTGCTTGTATGGACCTTCATTAACGCACCGGTCTTTTCCGGATCATAGGCGTTCCGGTAATCCGACGGCTTCGTCTTATTGGTGGTCCCCACCTCTTTTAAATGGGCGCCGCTCTGCTCCATGATCTCCGGGATCCGGAAGGAGCCGCCGATCTCCACCAGCTCGCCTCTGGATGTGATGACTTCCTTTCCAAAGGCCATGGCGGAAAGGCACAGCATGGTGGCTGCCGCATTGTTGTTGACTACCATGGCAGCCTCTGCTCCCGTGATCTTTGCAATGATCTTCTCCACATGGTCGTGGCGCAGGCCTCTGGCTCCCTTTTTCAGGTCGTATTCCAGATTGGAATAAGAATCAGCCACAGCCGTAACGCTTTCCACTGCAGCCCTGCACAGATTGGAGCGGCCCAGGTTGGTGTGGAGCACAACGCCGGTGGCGTTGATCAGCGTCCTTAAGTTTCTCTTTTTCTTTCCTGTGATCCGGTCGCAGATCTCTGCGATCAGTTCATCCTTTTCGGGGGTGTCCTCTCTTTCTCCGGAAAGGATCTCCCTTCTCAGCTCATCAATGATCTCCCTTGCAGCGTCCACCACAACGGATCTGGGCGTGGATTCCATAAAAAAAACGAGCTGCTCATCCAGTAGCAACTCGTCTATTTTAGGAAGACCACGCAGTAATAACTGCCTGTTATCCATAATAATATTCCTCCTACTTCGATGAATCGAAAAAACGGAGGAGGTGGGAATCGAACCCACCCGAAGGGCTCCTAACCCTTCACAACGGTTTTGAAGACCGCGAGGCACACCAGCAACCTATCTACCTCCAAATTCACATCGCATGACTTGTTTATAATAGCACATCGTCCTGCATTTGTCAAGGCGAATTTTGTAAATTTTTTATACAAAACATATAATTTCCCCGAAACAGGGAGACAGACAGTCTCTCCGCCTGTCTCCCGATCCGGGCATCCGGTCATTTAGCCAACATAACCGGCATTCTTTAAGATCTCATAAGCCTTGTCCTTCTTATCTGCAGCCATCAGAACGATCGGACCAGTACAGCCCATACCGCTTTCTGCGTAGATTCCCTCTTTCCAGAGTGCCTGTACGGCGTCTTCCAGGTCCATAACCTCGATACCCGGAATCTGTGCAGTACAGATCTCCTTGGGAGGAGCTGTTACAGCTGCAGCCGGAGCTGCTTCTTTCTTTCCAGCATTCTTTAACTCGTCGATGATCGCCTCAAAGCCGGCCTTCTTTGCTTTCGCAAATTCGTCGTCTGCGATCTTCTTCCAGTTATGCTTTACAAGATTTGTGGCAAACTCCATGGCCCCTGCGATCACAGGAGCGCCGGAAGCACGGGAAACGATCATGATCAGACGGTCATAACCATCGCCGATGCCCGGGCCATAGCCAAAGCCCAGGGACTCATAGCTTCCGCCAGTGGTATATGCAGAGAAGATCTTCATCATGAGGTTTCCTGTTAAGGAGTCCATAACCATGATATCCGGAGTTCCGGCTAACAGGTCGTTGCCTCTCATAACGATTCCGCCGTCTGCACGGGCAGATTCTGCGAAATTGATATCATATCCCTGCTCTTTTAATTTTAACAGAGCCTTTTCTGTCTGTCTTGCACCGTCGATGTTGGCAATACCAACCGTCGGGTTCTCGATCCCGTCTGCCTTTGCGGCAATGATGCCGTAAATGGCATTCTTTACCATACCAGCGATACGGTCTGTATCAGATGTACCTGTGGTGGTGGCAAGATACATGGGCTTTCCAAGGCCGGGAGTAATTACCTTACCAACGGTGGAAACGCCGATGGGGAATGGGTAGTGCATGGTAACTGCAGCGTCGATCTCACCGGAATCCAGAAGCTTTTCCATCTCTTTGTGGATGTCTTCTCCCTCGATGAGACGGGCATCTAAGCCCTTGTACGCAGCCAGCTCCATGGCTCTCTTAATATTGTCTTCTCCATGCTCACTGCCTTCGGAGGCAAAGCCGATCACCGGCTTTTTGCCGTACTGTCCCGTTTCCAGGGCATCCGCAACTTCCAGGAAGGTATCTGCAATGAGCGTCTTAATTCTCTTATCTGACATAACGCACCTGTCCTTTCTGTTTACGGATTATTCTTCAGAGCCAAGAAGGCCGTTGGCAAACTCACGCATTGCCTGACCGATCATAGCTTTTACCTTAGCCTCGTCAAAGCCAGCCTCACCGCCGTTGGCAGCAGAGCCGTCGTTGGCCTGTACAACGAAGGAAACACCGTCGAACAGGTTTGTCATTCTACCAAGGAAAAGGCTTCCCTTACCGATGATCATGGCACGCTTTGTCTCGCCTGCGAGAACTTCCTCACGGAGCGGTCCGATATACGGAACACCAGACGGGATATGGCCCTGTGTGGGAGCCCAACCGGTCATACCGTGCTCTTTTACGAAGTTAGCGATATCAGTTCTTGCGATCTGGCCCTTCTTAACAGCAAGAGCAGCGATCATCTTATAGTTTGCTTCCGGAACATCGCCAGCGCCAGCCGGTTTTGTGATATCCGGGTTCTGCATCTCCGGAGAGTATTTGTCGATATCAGTCATAAGGAGACCTGCACGCTCTAACGGATCTGCCACCAGGGAGCCGATTACGTTCTGCGGAGCGGAACCTGTTCCGATGGTATGTCTTCCGATGATATCGGTGCGGATCTGCGGGCTTACGCCGTCGTCTGCGCTTACAAGAACAGAGAAGCCTGCGATGGCATCCTCAAGGATCGGAAGGCCTTTCTTCACATGGTCTTTACCGTTCATACCAAGCTTTGCAGTACATCCGCCAGCAGTTACAACAACGTTCTTGAAGGTTCCTGCCTTAACAAGAGCAGCAGCATGCAGCATAGCATGAGCCGGTCCGGCACAGAAGCCACGAACGTCAGAACCAGTTGCGTTGGTGTAGCCTGCGATCTCAGCAGCAGCCTTGGCGAAGTTTCCGCCGCCGCGCTGGTTCATATCGCCGCATGCTTCCTCACAGCAGTCGATCACATAATCAACCTCATCCGGGTTTACGCCGGCTTTCTTTACCAGTTCGATCAGGGAAAGAACGTTGGAAGCCTTTGTAACCAGGTTCTCGAGCATAACATGGGCAGACAGGTTTACGTCTACGTCATGAGCGCGCTTTACAGCACCAACCAGCTTATGCTCAAAGTATAACGGCTCAGCATGCTCGTCGTTTACAAGAGATGCGATCTTCGCATCATCGTTTTCACTGTTTTTATCAAGAGCTGCCAGCTGATCCTCTTTTAAAAGGTTCTGTGCAGCCAGTTTTTCTTTTACAGAAGCAGCAAAGCTCTTCTCGAGCATTACTAACTCAAATACGTCACAGATCTGGATAAGGCCGTAGAACTCGTCCTCCGGCATGATCTGGCCGTACTTACCATCGCGGGAAGCGTTCTCCCACTTTTTGTCATAGAACGGAAACTCTGTTGCAGCCAGGTCAGCCGGCTTTGCATTTCCGATATATACCTGGTTCGGGATATAAGAAACTGCATCCTCGAAGCTTCTTAAATGGTTCGGGAGCTCCTTTAAATATTCGGACTCCGGATTAACGATCATTTCTGTGGTCTGTGTTGTACCGTTATGGATTACCATATCCGGTGTAATGGCCAGAGTATAGCTGGCCCCCTTAAGTACTGGATACCCGTTCATGAAACACACCTCGTAATTTTAAAAAAATGGGGCGCCGGACGGCGCCCCTACACCTTGTTACAGGTATTTACAGAACTCGTCGCGGATGGAAGACATTTCGTTAGCGATGTCATCTACATCCATAACCATTTCCATCATGCTGATCTGTTCGTCGTAAACACCAGCATCAACTTCTGCTTTGATTTCATCCTCACAAATGTGATATACAGTCAGTCCCAACTGGACTCCTGCTAATGGGCCTGCGAAAGTCGGATCTCCTGCAGTAACGGTCTCAGCTGCTAAACCTGCAGCCTCCCCCTCAGCGGCACCGAGAACAACAACAACGTTCTCCGGTCCATACTGCTCTGCGAAATCTTTTACTCTCTTCTGGTTTTCCAGGTCCATAGCACCCGCGGATGTTCAGACAAAGCATTCAGTAGAAGAATATACTACATCTGCTCCGGCTGTCTTCACACAGGCTTCAATGGCTGGTCCCGGAATACCGTCACGGTCTCCGATGATAACAACTTTCTTGCCATTCAGAATAGCCATAGCATCATTTCCTCCTTATTTTATTTTGTATATAGCAACAGACATTTCTGTCCATATTGCCCGATCTTAGATGTGGGCTTTGATCATAGCCTCGATGTTCTCTACGGTAGCGTCATCCTTCACGCACTCAGCGATCTTCTCGCCACCCTTGTAAAGAGCGATAACCGGAAGGCCAAGGATCTTCTGGCCGATAGCCAGACGGCGAGCCTTTGTGGTGTTGAGAGCTGTGAATTTGATGTCCTTTCCGTAAACATCTTCCATAGCATGTACATGCGGCATAAGAGCCTGGCACGGAACGCATCCGTCACCGTAGAAATCTACAAGAACGGTTCCCTCTGCCTCTAAAACTTCAGCTGCGAAAGTGTCTTTTGTTAACTCTACCATGACTAAAACATCCTTTCTTAATGAAAAATATTAAAGAAATTAGTTCTCGTGCTCAGATACATACTTTTCAGCCTGCATAGCTGCAATGGCGCCGTCAGCGGCAGCCGTAACAACCTGACGCAGTGCCTTTACGCGGATATCTCCAGCGGCAAATACACCCGGGATATTGGTGTGCATGTTGTCGTCGGTCTTGATGTATCCGTGGTCCATATCAAGCATTCCCTCGAAGAGCTCGCTTCTGGGATTGTAGCCGATGAAGCCGAACAGGCCGAATAAGCCGTCTTCCTCGTCAGCGTCGATACGGGTAAGCTCGCCAGTCTTGGTATTCTTAACGATCATTCCGCTTAAGATATCCTCGCCCAGCAGCTCGTCTACAACAGTATCCCACATGAAGTGGAGCTTCGGATTCTTGAATGCCTTCTCCTGGATGGATTTGGCAGCACGGAGCTCGTCTCTTCTATGGATGATAGTAACCTTTCTTGCGAACTTTGTCAAGTACATAGCTTCCTCAACGGCAGAATCGCCGCCGCCTACTACATACACTTCAAGGTCCTCGAAGAAGTTGGCGTCACAGGTAGCGCAGAAGGAAACTCCCTTGCCCATGAACTCGCCTTCTCTCTTGCATCCGATGGGACGCGGGAAAGCGCCTGTGGCGATGATCAGTGTCTTACACTGATATGTATCTTTGGTTCCGTAAAGCTTCTTTACGGGGCCTTCCAGCTCGACCTTTGTGATGGTATCGCTTGCGCGCTCAGCACCGAACTTTTCAGCCTGTGCTGTCATTCTGGCGATCAGGGACGGGCCGCTCTCGCCTTCTACCATCTGGCCGGGATAGTTTTCAATTTCGTCAGTAATAGCAATCTGGCCGCCATCTTTTGCCTTCTCGATGATAAGAGTAGACAGGCGGTATCTTCCGGAGTACAGGCCGGCAGCTAAACCTGCCGGACCTGCGCCCAGGATAATCACGTCATAGAGCTTATCCATGGATATATCTCCTTATTATTTCCATTCAAATACAGTCTGGTCCTCAACCGGAGTCTGTAAAGCTTCCAGTGCTTTGGATACGATCTTTGTTCTGATTTCCTTCTCTTCCTCATGAGTAAGAGCGGGGTTTCCTAACGGATGCGGAATAGCTACAGCCGGAACAATACGGTTTGCGCCTACTGTCTGGGAAATCGGAACTACGGTCGCAATATGAACAACCGGAATACCATAAGCTTCAATAGCTTTAACCATCGTTGCACCGCAACGAGTACAGGTTCCTCAGGTAGAGGTCAGGATCACGGCGTCAACATGGTCATCAACCAGCTTCTGTCCGATCTCCGTCGCAAACTTTTTCGCATTGGCTACGGCAGTACCGTTACCAACAGTTGTGTAGAAGTATTTGTGAAGGCTGCCGATCTTTCCTTCCTTGATGAACTCATTGATCACATCAACCGGAAGTACGCGGTCAGCGTCTTCGTTTGCATATACCGGGTCATATCCGCCGTGAGCTGTCTCGTAGGTCTCAGCTGTCAGATCGGTTACGCCTTCGATATCATACTGGCCATACTTGGAAGCACTGGAGGACTCGATGTGGTCCGGGTTGCCCTTCGGAACGATACCGCCGGAGGTAACCAGTGCGATCTTAGCCTTGCTCATGTCTGTGATAGCTGCACCAGGAGCTACACGGTCAAAGCTGGGCATCTCGTACTCGGTCTCGAATTCCTTGCCATTTAACTTCTTAACAAGCATCTCAACTGCACGTGCAGCACCGCGTTTCTTCTCGAAGAAGTTCTTACGGATACCGTTGGGCAGGTAGCCTTCTTCAGCAGATGCGCCGATAGCCTCTCCCTTAGCAACCTTTAATGCTAACGGAGCCATCTTCTTAACGGCATCTCTCATGCCGGCTGCACTGTTCTTTGTGGAAATGATATACACTTCCTTCTTGAACATATCAGCACCCGGGTTCTCTTTGTACATACCGGTGATTACCGGAATGCCCTCTTTCTTAACGGCAGCAGCTACGGTACCGCAGGCTACGCCGTAACGGCCAGCGTTGAAAGCCGGTCCGCAGATTACTAAGTCCGGATTCTGGCTCTTGATCATATCAAGAACTGTGGCAGTGGCAGAATCTACATTCTCGTTGAAGTAGGAGTCACCACAGATTACAGTGGCAACGATCTCTGCCTCCTCGCCAAAGCTCTGCTGGAACGCAAGACCAGGTCCTACGTTGCCTTCGCGAAGCTCCGGCTTGTAATCAGCTTTTTCCTCACCACCGATGTTGGCGAAGAACTGATTGATATAATGAACAACTCTTAACTTCGACATCATTTCCTCCTATTATCTGGCACTTAACGGATTGAAGCCCATCTCGTTTGTTGCACCTGTGATAACCTGAAGCTCAGCGATGATGGAGCCGTCAGCCTGAAGGCTGCCATCGAAACCGCCGGCAATGATATCCGCAACTTCCGGATATCCGATTACCTTGTCCATCTTCGGAAGGTGGATCACTTCATTTGCGTTACCGCCTGTTACAACAGCGTTAGCTGCAGCATCAGCGTCTGCTAAAGACTGGGAAGCGCCGTCGCGGCCTGCATACTCATCAGTGATGATTACAGTCTTAACGCCCTTGCCCTCGATCTTCTTGCAGTTCATGATCAGGTCAGTATCCGGGTTACCGAAACCTTCCTGAGATACGATAGCGCCGTCTAAGCCAAGCCACTCACAAAGTTTGGAGGACCAGTCAGAAGAACGCATCTTATCTGCCAGATATACATTCTCGTTGGTGATGATAACGCCAACGAAGTTTAAAGTCTTTCCATGCTGGGCAAACAGATCTCTGATTACCGGGTTATTCAGATGGTGGTAGGTTGTGTTCTTGTCGCAGGCAGATACACAGTTACCGCTTACGATCGCACCGTCCATGATCTCTGTCGGCATGATGATTGTGGACAGGGACTGCTTTGCGTCAACACCGTACACATATGTATCATGCATAAGACCCTGGCTCTGTAACATAAGAACATAGCCAACTCTCGGCAGCTCCGGCCACTTCTCGATACCTTCCTTAACAGAAACAGTCTCGAAAGTCTCAACCTCTTCTGCTACGATATCTTTTGCCAGCTTACCGATATAATCGGCAGTCTTTAATCCGGCCATACGAACAGCCTTCTCATGTGCATGCTTTGCAAGTCCATCGATCGGCTCACAAACAACTACAAGGTTGTTGAGTTTGGAGAATGGTGTGTATTTGGATCCCTCTCCTGTCATGTCGATGATACCTTCCTGGAAGCCCACGATCTTACCAGTTGTAACAACTGCGCTGCCGCGAAGTACGTTTGTACGTCCGCTTCCCACAGGAGCTACCTTGGAGATCATTCCCGGGAACATAGCACCCTCACCGCTTACTTTTACACGGGGCTCGATAACGTCTTTAACCGGCATGATACGAACGCTCTCGCCAGGTCTTGCGATATCAAGCTCAACGGATTTCAGGTTCTCGTCCTCAAGAATAAGGGCTTTCAACTCGTCGGCATTCACATAGATGGTACCGTTTTCCACCTTGGATTCAGCTCCAAACTGAATGTCGTTAATCGGAATGATTCCTAATTCGAGTTTCATTGTTTACGCTTACCCCGCTTTCTTAAAAACTACAAGATTTTTTGAATCGCTCCCTCGATCAGTGACAGATCCACTGCCTGGAAATCTTCCAGGAGGTTCTGCGGCCAGTCCGGAGTCTTCCGGATCGACTGGAACTTACGGCAAGCCGTGATTCCATTTTCAATGGTGATCTCCTGCTGGTAGAATTCTTCTTTGTCCACAGGACGGTCAGATACCATCACAGATTTATAAGGAGTCTGATTGGGCTTCAGGCTTCCCGTCATCGGATGCGTTTCCAAACACCAGCCATTCTGGATATAATCCCGGACTTTCACGAGTACGTCCATATAACTCTGTCCATCCAGGTATTCCACCTGTATCTGGTCACCGTATTTTACCAGACACATCTGGTTATTTGTAATAATCCGATACATTTTTCCCTCACCCTTTATTGATACAGGAATTTCCTGTTTCAACCATTTTATTTATTAATCATAGGAATACCTTGTATTGATATTTCCTATATATAGAATGTACCACATTTCTTTCCAAAAGAAAAGGGGTATGAAGTTTTTTTCTTAAATTTTTTTCCTTGTGTATGAAATTTATTTCTTGATTTTGAAAAACATTTCATATATAATTGTATCATGATTGGACAATTATTGAATATTTTGTACAGAAAGGCCGGATCATGGACAATAAAACCTTTAGTTCCGCATACTATATGGAGACAAAATCCCCCTCCTATGCAAGAACGCTCCTGGACTGCAAGCGGGTGGCCGCCTCCAATGCCAACGTTCTCCTGATCGGGGAATCCGGAACCGGAAAGGATGTGGCCGCCCAGTATATCCACGCCTTAAGCCGGCGGTCCGACAAGCCCTTTATCGCTGTCAACTGCAACGCCTATACAGAATCCCTGCTGGAGCCGGAGCTTTTCGGCGTGGAGCCGGGGATCTTTTCCGACACCATCCGCCGCCGGGTGGGAAAATTCGAGCTGGCCGACCACGGAACTCTCTTCCTGGATGCCATCGGCGACGTCAGCATGACCACCCAGGTAAAGCTTCTGCGGGCCATCGAGACCAAGGAAATCGAGCGTCTGGGCGGAAATAACAAGAAGGTTCTGGATTTCCGCCTGATCGCAGCCACCAGCCGAGATCTTCCCACCAAGGTCATCAACGGCGAATTCCGCGAGGATTTCTTCTACCGGATCAGCACCATTGTGATCCGGATCCCGCCTTTAAGGGAAAGGAAGGAGGATCTGGAAGGAATGATCCATTTTCTGCTGAAAAAAGCCCAGGAGGAAAACGGGATCCGCATCGACCGGATCGAGGATAAGGTGTGGGAGTTCCTTATGAATTATGATTATCCTGGGAACGTCAGAGAATTAAAAAACACCCTGGACCGGATGGTGGTGCTCTCCCAGGATCATGTGATCACCACGGAGGGAATCCCGATCCTCTATAATCTGAAACGCATGACGCCCGTCACCACCTACTCAGCCCATCAGCTGGTCACCTGGAAAGAATTTAAAAGGCGGAGCGAAAAAGAATATCTGGAGTGGGCCCTTCGCCAAACCGACTGGAATATTTCTGCTGCTTCCCGGGAGCTTTCCCTGAGTACCCGCCAGATTTTCAACAAGATCAACGAATATGATATTGAAAAGCCATTTTAGATGACATTTTTCTGAATCTTTTCTTACATACATTGAATCTTCTCTCTTTATATGATAATCTAAAATCAACAAAATGGACGATGTATTTTTGAAGGGAATGGTTTTATGAAAAAGAAACGATCATCGAGATTTTCCGCATCTGTGCTTCTTCCCATGGTCATCGCCTATGCCTGGGGCTTACAGCCTGCGGAGCCAGTGCGGCCGGCGGAAAAAACGAGGCGGAAACGGTCATGGAAACAGCGGCAGCCGCCGGAGACACGAACGGTGAAACTGTAACAGAAGGCGGAGACAGCCTTACAAGTCCGGCTTCTCTCTCCTCCCCACAAACAGCCGGACGAAAGCTGATCCGGAACGTGGACCTCTGGGCTGAGACCGAGGATTTTGAGGGCCTCTTAAGATCCATCCATGAGCAGGTCTCCTCCCTTTCCGGCTATGTGGAGCAGTCCGATGTTTCGGGCAGCAGCATCCAGCGCGACAGCCGTCCCTCCAGGCGGCACGCCTCCATCACTGCCCGGATCCCGGCAGATCAGCTGGACTCCTTTCTCCAGGTGGTGGAGGACCAGGCCAATGTAACTGAGCGGTCGGAAACCGCCACCGATGTGACCCTCCAGTACAGTGACCTGGAAAGCCGGAAAAAGACTTTGACCACAGAGCAGGAACGGATCTGGGCGCTCCTGGAAAAGGCCGATACCCTGGAGGCTGTCATTGCACTGGAGGAGCGGCTGTCAGAGATCCGGTATCAGCTGGAATCCATGGAATCCCAGCTGAAACTCTATGACAACCAGGTGGATTACAGCACCGTATCCATCCATATCTCTGAGGTAGCCGTTTATACGCCCACAGGTTCCCAGTCTGTTGGAACACGGATCCAGGATGGCTTCAAACGGAATCTTACCTCTGTAAAAACAGCGGTCGTGGACCTGTTCGTCCTGGTCGCCTCCACTCTTCCCATCTGGCTCCCGGCGATCCTGGTGTTTGCCGCCGCAGCAGCAGGGATCCGGTATTATATAGGAAGAAACTCTTCTGGGGAGAAGGGGAAAAAGGACGAAAAGCCAAAGAAAAAACTGGATGATCTCCGCCCTGGCGGAACTCCTCCAGGCGGCCCTTCGGATCCTTCCGCCAAATAAAAAACATGGCGCTGCAAAGGGAAATTTCAATTCCTTGCAGCGCCTTATTTTTATTGACCGATCTAATTCTCTTTCTTCTCCACTTCCACCGGCCGGTTCACTCTTCCGGCGATCTCCTCTTTCACATCAGAGATAAAGCCAGAAAGCTCTCTGGAGCCCTCGTCGCCCTTGAAGCGGCTTCTTACGGAAACCGTACCGTCGGCCTCCTCCTTCTGTCCTACGACCAGCATGTAGGGGATCTTCTGGGTCTGGGCCTCGCGGATCTTGTAGCCAATCTTCTCAGAGCGGAGATCGATCTCTGCACGGATCCCGGCCTCATCCAGCTGGGCCTTTACAGACTTTGCGTATTCCTCATACTTCTCAGAGATGGGAAGCACCTTTACCTGTACCGGAGCCAGCCAGGTGGGGAATGCACCGGCAAAGTGCTCGATGAGGATGCCGATGAAACGCTCCACAGAGCCAAAGGCCACGCGGTGGATCATGATGGGTCTGTGCTTTTCTCCATCCGCGCCGATGTACTCCAGGTTAAATCTCTGGGGCATCTGGAAATCCAGCTGGATGGTTCCGCACTGCCAGGTCCTTCCGATGCAGTCAACCAGATGGAAGTCGATCTTGGGACCATAGAAGGCGCCGTCACCCTCGTTGACCACATAGTTCAGGCCCAGATCATCCAGGGCGCCCTGGAGCGCACTTGTAGCCATCTCCCAGTCCTCGTCGCTTCCCATGGAGTCCTCCGGTCTTGTGGACAGCTCCACATGATACTCAAAGCCGAACAGCTTGTATACGCTGTCGATGAGCTGGGCCACGCCCTTGATCTCATCGCGGATCTGCTCCGGCATCATGAAAATATGGGCATCGTCCTGGTTGAAGCAGCGCACACGCATGAGGCCATGGAGCTGGCCGGATTTTTCGTGGCGGTGTACCAGACCGATCTCTCCCATACGGATGGGAAGATCCCGGTAGGAACGGGGCTCAGACGCATATACAAGAATACCGCCCGGACAGTTCATGGGCTTTACGGCATAATCCTCGTCATCGATGACCGTCGTATACATGTTGTCCTTGTAATGATCCCAGTGACCGGAATTCTCCCAGAGCTTCCGGTTCATGATGATCGGGGAGGAGATTTCCACATAACCGGCCTTCTTATGGATCTCACGCCAGTAATCCAGCAGTGTGTTCTTTAAGATCATTCCCTTGGGAAGGAAGAACGGGAAGCCCGGACCAGCCTCATGCATCATGAACAGGCCCAGCTCGCGGCCCAGCTTTCTGTGGTCACGCTTTTTGGCCTCCTCCATCATGGTCACATAGGCCTCCAGATCCTCTTTTTTCTGAAAAGCAGTGGCATAGATCCTTGTGAGCATCTTATTTTTTTCACTGCCGCGCCAGTAAGCGCCTGCAATGTTCATGAGCTTGAACGCCTTGCCGATCTCCTTTGTGGTCATCAGATGGGGGCCGGCGCACAGGTCTGTAAATTCGCCCTGCTTATAGAAGCTGATAACGGAATCCTCGGGAAGGTCCTCGATCAGTTCCACCTTATAGGGCTCGTCCTTCTCCTTCATAAGGGCGATGGCCTCGGCTCTGGGGAGCTCGAAGCGCTCCAGCGGCAGGGCCTCCTTGATGATCTTCTTCATTTCAGCCTCGATCTTTTCCAGGTCATCGGCAGTAATGGGATTCACCGGATCCACATCATAATAGAAGCCATCGGCAATGGACGGACCGATGGCCAGCTTCGTATCGGGCCATAAACGCTTAATGGCCTGGGCCATCACGTGGCTGGCTGTATGGCGGAGGGCTGCCAGGCCCTCGGCGTCCTTGGCAGTCAGGATATTTAACTGGCAGTCAGAATCCACCACAGTCCTCAGATCTGCCTCTTCCCCGTTGATCTCTGCCACACAGGCCATTCTTGCCAGGCCTTCGCTGATATCTTTTGCAATGTCAATGACAGCCATGGGCTGTGCGTACTCTTTTACAGAGCCGTCCTTCAGTGTAACTTTCATTGTATCTCTCCTTTTCAATATATGGAAAACAGGCACCCGCTTTTTATGTCATAGGGCATACTTGCTTATAACATAAAAAATCCCCTGCCACAGACGTTCTGTCTATGGCAAGGGACGAGTTTACCCGCGGTTCCACCCTGCTAGCACGAGCCGTATATAAGGCCCATACCTCTTATTTCTGATGATAACGGAATCACCGTTCCCGATTAAGGGACACTCCAGGGCGGTCTTCAGCCAAAGGTCCTGTAAAGCGCTTTCAGCACAGGGCGCTCCTCTCTGGACATTTCCTAAAGCTTACTCTTCCTGTCTTCGTGTTGCTGTTTGAACTTATGCACTAGTATAGCACTTGCTGGGGATTTGTCAAGTATTTGTTTCCCGCATTTCCAGGCAGGCATCCTCCATGGAGCCGTCCGCTCCTTGTCCGGAAAACAGCCGGTTCCTGCTGTGCCCTGTCCTTACTTACGCTCCTGGAAGGACCTCCAGAAGGTGTTTAAAATATTCCGGAAGCGGGGCCGTAAATTCCATATACGCTCCTGTCGTGGGATGGATGAAGCCCAGGATCCCGGCATGAAGGGTCTGGCCCTGGAGCTTATACGGGCACCTGGCCGGTCCATAGACCAGGTCTCCCAGCAGAGGGTGTCCCAGGCTCGCCATATGGACACGGATCTGATGGGTACGGCCCGTTTCCAAACGGCACTCAATATGGGTAAAGCCCGAAAAGCGCTTCAGCACCCGGTAATGGGTCACCGCAGACTTGCCGTTCTGGTGGTTGATGCACATTTTTTTCCTGTCCTGGGGATGGCGGCCAATGGGGGCGTCTACGACACCCTCGTCCTCCTTCACCACTCCATGGACAATAGCCTGGTACCGTCTGGTTATGGAATGCTCCTTCAGCTGGGCGGCAATGGAATTGTGGGCCTGGTCATTCTTGCAGGCGATGAGGACACCAGTGGTATCCATGTCAATGCGGTGGACGATCCCAGGACGCAGGACGCCGTTGATCCCGGACAGATCCTCCCGGCAGTGGTACATCAGGGCGTTTACCAGCGTGCCCGTATAATGACCGGCCGCCGGATGGACCACCATGCCCTTGGGCTTATTCACCAGGATCACGTCGCGGTCCTCATAAAGGATATCCAGGGGGATGTTTTCAGCCAGGATCTCCGGCTCCACCGCCTCCGGCACCTCAAAGGTCAGCCGGTCGCCTTCCGATACCCTGTAACTGGCCTTTACCGGACGGCCGTCTGCAAAAACGCCGCCGGATTTCATGAGCTTCTGGAGAAAGGAACGGGAATATTCCTCACACTGCTCCGACAAAAATTTATCGACCCGGTCGCCGGAGGCCTCCTCCGTCACAAAGATCTCTTTCTTCACCTGGCCTTCTCCTTCCCGGAAAAGAAGTCCAGCTCCCCTTCCTTATAGTAAAAGCCAGTCAGAAGGACCAGAAGGACGGCCGCAGTCACCACGTAGCAGTCTGCCACGTTAAAGATCGGGAAATCAATGAGACTGAAATAGAGGAAGTCCACCACATATCCCTGGACGGCCCGGTCGATCATATTTCCCACGGCCCCGGAGGTCAGGAGCACCATGGAAAAATACAGCGGCATATACCGCCGGCTCCATGGCATCCGGTAAAGGAACAGAAGGACCACAACGATCACCGCCGCAGCCACCAGGAAAAAGAAGGCGTGCTTTCCCTGAAGGATCCCGAAGGCTGCCCCCCGGTTTTCCGAATACAAAAGCTCAAATACTCCATCCCAGATCACAAAGGGGCCGTTCCCCATTAAATTCTCCACAGCCAGCCGTTTCGTCCACTGGTCCAGTCCCACCGCCAGGGCCGTCAGGAGACCGAAAAGCCCATACCGTTTCCACAAGCTGTTCATGTCATTCTCCTTATCTGAAGTCCCGGGGCAGGATTATCTTTCTCCCGGACGCTCCATAACAGCGTCCAGAGCGTCCTTCATTTCCTCGTCGGTCACAGTCCGGTCCACATAGGCGTGGCCCAGGCGGTCCAGAAGGATGAACTTGATGACCCCGGCCTCCATTTTCTTATCATTCTTTGTAGCCGCCACCACAGCCTCTTTTGTAAGGCCGCCTACGGATACAGGCATATCAAAGTATTCCATGGTCTCCCTGTACCGGTCAGCCTCTGCCTCCGGCACCATTCCCCGCTTCACACAGATATCCAGGGCCGCCAGGGCTCCCAGGGCAACACAGTGGCCATGGAGCATGGAAAAATCCTTTAATTTTTCCACCGCATGGCCCAAAGTATGGCCGAAATTTAAAACGGCCCGCTCGTTCTGCTCGGTGGGATCGGCCTCCACCACCTGCCGCTTGATCCGGTTGCTCCCGCAGATCAGCCTCCGGCATACAGAAAGCTCCCGGTTCCGGACTGCCTCCTTATTTTCCAGGATCCACTCATAATACTCCCGGTCCCGGATCAGCCCATGCTTGATGACCTCGCCCATACCGGCGGAAAACTGCTCCGGAGGCAGGGTCTTTAAAGCCGACACATTGGCATACACTAGCTTCGGCATATGGAAAGCACCCACCATGTTTTTATAGCAGTCAAAATCCACGCCTGTCTTTCCGCCGATGCTGGAATCCACCTGGGAAAGCAGGGTGGTGGGGATCTGGATAAAGTCCACGCCTCTTAAATAGGTGGCCGCAGTGAACCCGCACAGGTCGCCTGTGACGCCGCCTCCAAGGGCCGCCAGCCAGTCCTTCCGGTCAAACCGGTTCTGGATCAGGTGTTCGTAAACGCGCTTCACCGTATCCAGGTTTTTATGCTCCTCGCCTGCGGGAAAAACGTAGGACGTCACCTGGCTGAAACACCCGGAAAGGAGTTTTTCCACCGCCTCCAGATACAGGGGAGCCACATTGGAGTCTGTAACGATACAGAGCTTTCTCCCCTGGCTTCCCAGCCTTTCCATTTCCTCCGGGAGACGGTCAAAGCTGTCCTCCAGGACGATGTCGTAGATGGGAGCTCCATCCCGGCATACCTGCATCCTTCCCTCTTCCATTTCTAAAACCGCCATGATAGTTCCTCCTTCTGTCTTCATCGGTATTTTAAGAACGTGACGGAGATCCGCCCCTTTTTCGTCTGTCCTCCGTTCCTTGAAAAGAGGAATTTTCCCACACCGCGGATGGACAGGATCTCTCCAGGCTCCATCTGACGGGAGGGAGAAAGAACAGCCTGGCCGTTGATAAAAACCTTCTCTCCGGCAATCAGACCGGCAGCCTTCGTTCTGGATACGCGGCCGCAGAGGGCCACAATGGCATCCAGGCGCACGGAGCTCACCGTTCCCGCCACCTCTTCATATTCCGGCTCCAGGAGCTCTTCTGCCCCCTCCCAGACCGCAGCCTCCACAGCTGTGCGGCCCACCGTATCCAGATTCTCCAGCACGTAGCGGCTGATCTTTTTCAGGACCATCACATATCCGTCCAGGTCCTTTACCACGATATCCCCGATCATAGCCCTCTCGATTCCCAGGTTCATCAGGGCCCCCAGGAAATCCCGGTGGGTCAGCTCCCCGGAAAACTTTTTATTCCGGGCCGAGATCCGCAGGCATTCAAAGGGCGGGTCCTCCAGCTCCTCCTCGTAGGATGGAAGAAAACAGACAACCTTCCTTTCTGCCCCTGGGAAGCCGCCGGCGAGAACGTATCTCACCGGCGGCAGCGTGCCAGAAATGCTCTGGAAAATTGTCTGCTCATTTAAATTCAGGAAATCCGTATTGGAGGGCATGTCCCTGTGGAAACACAGCTCCGCCAGCTCCAGGACTCTTTTTCTGAAAAGCTGTTCTTCTTTTTCCATGGTCATCCTATAAGTGGATATTGAGACCGGACACGTCGATGTTTCCGCCGGAAAGCAGATCCTGGAAGTCTCCGGAAAGCTCAACCGACTGCGGGGTTGCGATAAATATGTAGTTGGATATCTTCTGAAGATTTCCGTCCATGGAATAGGTGGCTCCAGAGGTAAAGTCGATGATCCTCTGGGCTGTCTCCGTGTGGATCCCCTCCATATTGAGGACCACAGCCTTTCCGGCCAGAAGATAATCACAGATCTCTCTGGCGTCCTCCAGGGATGTTGGCTTGATCAGGGAAACCTCCATCCCCCTGCGCATGGGAACCACCTTGTTATTGGATGTGGCTCTTGGCAGGAACCTGGGTTTCTGTACCTCCGGCTCGTCATAATCGTCCTCGTAGCTGTCCTTCTTGAACAATCCCTTTTTCGCAGGTTTATCGTCATCCTCATAGTCGTCATCTAAGAAGTAATCGTCATCACTGTCTTCGCTTAACCGCATAGAATCCATCAGTTTGTTCAGGAAACTCATTCTTTCTTCTCTCCAATCTGTCTGGAACCAAAAATACCGGTCCCTACTCTTATCATGGTGGCTCCTTCTTCCACAGCGACCTCAAAATCACCGGTCATGCCCATAGAAAGCACACTCATGGTATCATTATCAATGTTTTTACTTTTGATGTCAACATATAATTGATATAATTTCTTAAAATGTTTTCGATTTTCTTCTGGATTTTCGACATTGGGAGCGATGGTCATAAGTCCCCTTACCCGGACGTGAGGGAGGTTTTTTACCTCTTCCAGAAGGGGGATCACCTCCTCCAGCATCAGGCCAAACTTACTCTCCTCCCTGGCCACATTGACCTCCAGAAGGATGTCTACGGTCAGATCTCTCTTTGCCGCCTCCTGCTCGATCTTTTCTGCCAGATGCAGGCTATCCACGGAATGGATCAGAACTGCCTTTCCCACCACCTGCTTCACCTTGTTGGTCTGTAAGTGGCCGATCATATGGAATCTGGCATCCTCCGGCATCTCCGGATATTTTTCCAGGATCTCCTGTACCTTATTTTCCCCAAAATCCCTGGCTCCGACCCCGTAGGCCTCCTGGAGCATGGACAGGGGCTTTGTCTTGCTGACCGCGATCAGAGTGACCTCCTCCGGCCTTCTTCCCGCCCGTTCACAGGCAGCGTCCACACGTTCTCTTATGGTTTTTAAATTTTCTGCTACTGACATGATTCTCCTCCGGTTACTGATAAATGACGACGCCATTGGCTCTTACGGCCCTGGCATCCAGTACAATATGGTCATAGACCGAAAGGCCGTAATCCGTGCCCCTGGCCACAATGTCGTACTCGTCGCTGGACGTCAGGATCTCGACCTTTCTGAAATCCGTATAGCCCTTATTGATGTTGTAAACTCCTGTTACCGCAGCCTTGGCCCCTATCTGGTACCGGTCCTGGGAGTTTTCCTTCACCAGATAATCTCCAGGCTTAAATTCGCTGTTCTCCCCGGCGTCCACATAGTAATACGTATCGTCTGCATTATAGATATCGCAGGACACAAGAACGGCTCCAGCCCCGTTTTCCGTATACGTCTCCTTTAAAAAGCCCTTGCCGCCTCCGGCCAGGAATTCTTTAGGGATCAGATAAAACTCCACATCTGTGACGGCGCTCTTTGGGATCTTAAGCCCGGTCACCTCCTCGGTGATGATCTCAAAATCCACAAAACGGTCTGAAATGAACTGCTCCATATATTTGGAAAAGTCCAGCTTTCCGTAGGTCTTCCCGTCCCCTCCGGTGATCATGGAAAATGCGCCGGGGGTCTTCAGATCTTTCCCAGCAAATTTCACGGTCAGCGCGGTCTTCCCATTATAAAGAGCCGCGTCCTCCTCGGTCATCTGGAAGACCAGGGACCAGTCGCTGGAAGTGACCAGCTTATAGGCCGGTTCCCCCACGCCCACCAGCTTCCCGGATTTCAGGATATTCTTCGTATAGCCAGACCGGTCGAACATCTCCTCCGTTACCTGGTTCGGATCCACTCCCTCCAGGGAATCCACCATATATGAAACGATCCCCGACTGGTCGGCCCTTACCTGGACAAAATTCACGCCCATTTCCTCCACAACGCTGTCCAGGTTTTTCAGGGCGTCCACGCTGACGTATTCCAGCACCTCCGAATCCAGCGTATACCTGGTATCGTAAACGGTCTTAAAATCGTTTTCCGTAAAGGTCTGGCTGAAGGAGGAAAGCTGTTTTTTTAAGGACGCAAGGTTGTCCCTGGATAAGGCCACTGAGCCGTCGGTCTTTTCTGCCAGAAGCTCCGAAAGCTTTCCCGTCTCATCCACCGAATAGACCCTGGTGCCCACTGCGGCCTTTTTTCCCTCCCGCAGATAGAAATTGATGTTCCCTGCCTGCTCCGTATATTTTACAGTTTCCGTCCGGAACGCAATGCCTGTGTGGCGCTGGTCGTTGACGATGCTGCCCTCAGGCACCTCATAAAACTCGATCTTTTCTCTCCGCACATACGTATATACATAAAAGGCCATGTACGCGAAGATAAGGGCGAAGATGATCATTCCCACATTTATATTCAAGGGCCGGCGGTACCGGATCACCTTTTTGTTCTTTTTCTTTTTTGCCAACTGCTCCCTCCGTTCAGAGTGCTTTTTT